>DALYGI010000270.1:0-6217 GCA_031971595.1 Prochlorotrichaceae cyanobacterium CTOTU29312 | reverse complement strand
TTATGAGCAATAACCATTGCAATCTCGCAGAAGTTCACCTCAATCAAATTGACCCCAGCGATCACACCGCCCAGGAACAAGCCTTTAAGTCCGGTGCCCTCTCCGTTGCGGTGCTTTTAAATCACCAATTCCAAGAACCCCGCTATCAGCAATCTCGATTGTTAGATCCGATCGTTGGGGTTTCTTTTACGGGCTTATTTGACTTTTTTGTTCATGCCTTTGGTACGGAATGGTTACAGTGGTGGCAAGCGGGTCGCCCGGAAACCGATCAGGGCAAAATCTTTAAAAGTAAGGAGGCAAGTTACCTCAATACCTGGCGGGAAATCGTGGAAAAAACTGTAGCAGATTATTGCGATCGTCATGGCTTAAAGCGACCCAATCGGTGTACCACCGTGCAACCTTCGGGCACCAAAGCCTTACTAACCGGCGCATCTCCCGGTTGGCATCCCCCCAAATCCCAGCGCTTTTTACGCCGTATTACCTTCCGTAAAAATGACCCCATTGCCCTGGCCTGTTTAGAGTATGGCTACACCATTATTCCGTCCCAATCCGATAAAGACGAAGACGGAAACCTACTCAACGATCCCTTCGATCCGCGCTGTACGGAATGGCTCGTGGAAATTCCCACCGCCGTTAGTTGGGCAGATTTACCCGGTGCGGACGGGGTGGATATTAGTCAATTTTCCGCTCTCGCCCAATTTGACTTTTATATGCAGGTGCAGCGCCACTATACCCGTCACAATACCTCCGCCACGATCGAACTGCGGGAAGCGGAAGTGGAACCCCTGGCCCAGGCCATTTATCAATCCATTGCTCAGGGGGATGGCTATATGTCCGCCGCCCTGCTGGCCCGTTTTGATGATCACCAAACCTTTCCGCGCTTACCCTTTGAACCCATTTCCAAGGAAGAGTACGATCGGCTTCAGGCGGAAGTCCTGGCTCGGCGTAAAACCCCGAACTTTTTTGAGGCTTTACAACGATACGATCGGGGGATAGTGGAGGAAGCAGGCCCCGCTGGTTGCGACTCGGATAAATGTCTCTTACCGGATCTCAAGTAACCTAGAGATCTTAGCCCCTCTTCCGTGGAAGAGGGGTTAGGGCAAGGATTTAGTTGAACGATTAACGATAATTTGTAAACTGCAAAGCGATCGGCCAATCCCCTTGTTTCACAAATTGAATAACCTGTTGCAATTCATCCTTCGATTTTGAGGTAATGCGTAGGGAATCCCCTTGAATGGAAACTTGAATTTTCTTAAACTCGTCCCGAATTGCTTTCATAATTTTCTTGGCGAGTTCTGTTTCAATTCCTTTTTTCAGGGTGATTTCCTGGCGCACCCGATTCCCTGTAGCGGACTCAATCTTGCCGTAGTCAAAAATTTTGAGGGAAAGATTTCGTTTAGCGGTTTTGGTTTGTAAAATTGTTCTCACTGCATCTAGGGTAAATTCACTATTACTGTGGAGGGTGATCGCCGTTTCTCCTAATTCCACCTCACTTTTAGTATCCTTCAGGTCAAAGCGGGTATTCATTTCTCGCCGAGTTTGATCCACTGCATTGACTAATTCCTGATAGTCAAATTCACTCACAATATCAAAGGACGCGGTTGAAGACATAACGTAATCACAGAGTAATGAGAATCGAATCAAAATCGAATTAAAAAACGAGTTAACCGAGTTAGTCACAACAAACTAACGGAAACACGCTAATCGAAACCAGTTAGTCAAAACCAGTTAGTCAAAACCAATTAATCGAAATAAAATAAAGTCAGAACCCGCCGTTGTTCTTCCGCATAGCGACAGGTTTCTAACAGGGTGTGGCTATCGTGAAAGGCAAAGCAGATCAGTTGTTGACAACGGGTTACAATTTCTTGGTTACACAGCACACTGGCTTCTGCTAGGGGCAGCAAATCGTTAGCGGGGTTTTCCACCAGATGAATAACCTGCTCTAGTTGCTCACGGGACTCCCTCGGCTGACGATCGAGGCTTTGGGGCAAAATTACCGTTAATAAATTGGGATCGGCCCGCATCGCTCCCCGAATCGCTGCCGCATTGCACCCTTGAGAGCCGGAAGTCATGAGGCGATTTCCCGACAAAACGAGGGCATAGCTCATCATTTCAATGAGGTGCTGATGGGTGATGGGCACATGCCGGGAACCCAGCAAAGCAATGCGCTTTGCTCCAGTTTGCTGAATGGCAGCAAATTCTTGGACGAGTTCGTCCACTTTGGGGAGATCAAGAGCCTGACTCAACGTGTATTTCTATGGAAAACAATTGAATCATTATAATCCAAAAATGGAGCTACAGTGCCAAGCTCCCCGGTTTCTCGTAGAACGAAGCCCAATCTCTTGATGCTATGTCCTCAGAAACCAGGGGCTCTGAGAATACACGCAGCGATAGAAGGTTACGATCGTTAGAGACCGGCCAAAATATCTTGGGCGTGGGTGTCGGTTTTGACGGTTTCAAAAACCTGATCGATCGTTCCTTCCCCATTAATAATGTAGGTGACGCGCTTGGAGTAGCCGCCGCCATCTACGTCGTAGGCTTGGGTAATGGCTTTATCCGTATCGGCAAGCAAGGAAAAGGGCAGTCCATATTTTTCTTTAAAGGCTTTGTGGGAGGTTTCGTCGTCGGTGCTGACCCCTAGAACGACAATATCTTTGCCTTGGTATTCGGTGTAGTTGTCCCGGAAGCTTTGGGCTTCTTTGGTGCAGCCGGGGGTGTCATCCTTGGGATAGAAGTAGAGAACGACGGTTTTACCTTGAAAATCCGAAAGGGAAACGGTGTTGCCCGCGTCGTCTTTGGCGGTGAATTGGGGGGCGGGGGTGCCAACAGCTAAAGCCATGGAAATCTCCTGATTGTAAACAGATGTTAACAGTTTAACGCATGGGTGGTCGATTGGAGGAGGCCAGGAGGCGCTTCAATCGCAGATCGAGGGAATAGCCCCGCCGACTTTGCACCACATAGGTTTGGCTCCAGCGATCGTGAAAGGTTTGGCGACCGATCTCGTCGGTGAAGGCGATCGTTGCGTCTAGCCCTAGGGGAATCAGCCCCATAATCACCCAAGCATTTAAGCCCCCCAGATGGCCGATCGCTTCTAGGGTGAGAAAGGTGGCAATTCCTAAAACGGTTTCTCGTTGTACCAAGGGCAAGAGTTCCGGGGTGCGTCCAAATTCCCCATCGATGACCCGCATATCCAAAGCCCAGCGGCCTAAACTTTGACCCTGATTTTTAGCCACCACCACAATGCGTAAAATCGCCCACAGTAAGGCAAAGCCCACAAACTGAAACCCCGGACTCCCTAAACTACTGGGAATGCCCACGAGAATGCCATCAATGGCCAGGGCAGCCCCCCGCCGCCACAAAGGAGCACGGGGATAGCGCCGAAGGATATTGAATCGATCGCTGCGATCGTCCTCTCGATCGTCTTGATCATAGGAATAGGGAGCATTGGGATTTGCATAGGGGGCATACTCGTCGTAGTCCTCATCGTAGTCTTGGTCGTAGTCTCCATACTCCCGATCTCTATTCCGATCGTCCCGATCATCATCCTCATACTCATCGTCATAGCGATCGTTGTAATCCATAGATCTCCATCCTCGATCTTCAATTCATAATTCATAATTCTTAATTCTCAATTCATAATTCTCAGTCCTGATGACCGCCAATCCCTTGCCGGGGCTTAAAGCTCTCAATGGCGTAGATCTGTTCATAGAGATTCCGTTCTGCGCTGGTTAAGGTGGGGGGAATGAGAATCTCTAGGCGCACAATTTGATCCCCTCGACTGCCATCCGCACCGGGATACCCTTTGCCCGCTAAGCGCAGGGACTGACCCGATCGCACACCGGGGGGCAGGGTCATTTCCACTAAACCATCTAAAGTGGGGACGGCAATGGGAACCCCTAGGATCGCCTCGATCGCGGTGATGGGGAGTTGACAATGAATATCCGCCCCCTGTAGCCGAAAGAGGCTGTGGGGCAAAATTTCAATGAGCAGGTACAGATCGCCGCCGTTCATCCCCTGGCCCCGTAACCGCACCTTTTGACCCGACACTAACCCACCGGGCATTTCTACTTCCACAATGCGATCGCCCTCCATCCGTACCCGCTCCGTGCCACCGTGGTAAGCCTTTTCTAAGGAGATTACTAACTTGGCTTCCACATCTCGCGGAGTAGAGCGTGGGGCAGAACGGGAGGGAACCGTGTAGGCAGTTTTGGTGACACCAGGGCGAAAGTCCCGCAGGGGAGGGGCTTCCTGGGGACGGGACGCGGTTAAGGTTTTGGACGCAGGCGGGCGAGCGGTGACGGTACGGGTGGTTTTGACCCGTGAGGGGGAGGTAAAGGTGCGATCGAAGGGACGATCGCTGGGAGGGGGTGCGGCTCCGGACTCTGGGCGGACAGGGCTACGGGTGACGGTGCGACGGGTGACGGTGCGACGGGTGACGGTGGTGCGGCTAAAGCCACTGCGGGCAGGAGTTTTGCCCAATAACTCTTCCACAAAGGTATTAAAGTCAGGAAATTGGCCATAGTCCACATCATTGCCAATGCCATCCCCTGGACGACTGCTCCAGCCCTGACTCGTGCGGCGATGGGGGGTACTTTGAAATCCTTTTTGTTTCCAATAGCGACTAAATTGATCGTACCGAGCGCGGCGATCGGTGTCGGAGAGAATTTCGTAAGCCTCGCTAATGGTCTTAAAGCGTTCCTCCGCCGCCTTATCCCCAGGGTTCAAATCCGGGTGACATTGCCGTGCCAGTCGCCGAAACGATCGCTTAATTTCCTCATCTGTAGCGGTGGAGACAACCCCTAAAATTTCGTAGTAATTGCGAAAGTTCTGCATAGCGCAAGGTACAAGGGCACATCGTGGGATAGGTTCTATCCTACCTTAACCGATGAGTAGAGAAGTAGAGGGTTAGACCTGTAGAGGAGTAGTCAATTTCCTGAGAAAAGCGGAAGGCATATCCCTTAATCACCCCTTTTGAGCATAAGTCTGGAGAACCTCCTTCACCGCAGCAAAGCGACGATCCTGATCTCGGCGAATGTTCTCATAATTGTTCCCTAACCCCGGTGCATCCCAGGTATTCCGATCGGGACTCCAGTACGACCAAGCCCGTGCTTCTCGGATTTGTTCCTCCACTTGTCCCGGCAGTAAACTCCGCATTTGGACTAAGCGATCGACATATCCCCAAGGAGATAATGCTGCCGCTTCACTCTGATTGGCTAAATCCAGACCATTCAAGACTTCCAGATTGGTTAATTCAATCCCTCTCGCCTTCGCTTGTTGCTGTAACTGCTGATAAAATTTTTCTAACTTCTGCAACTGCAAACGATCGCTGAGTTCCGGTAACCCGCTCTCCTTCGCCACCTCCCGCTTAGCAGTCCCACTAGCTTGGCGATCGACCTCATCGGTTTTTGTTGCGGGTAAATGCTGATAGCTAAAGGTTCCAAAATTATTTGCACCATTTCCCGGATCCGGGTGCCAGTAGTAAGCAGGGGTTTTGCCCCCATCCAACGTTCGAGTCCCTTCCGCAACGCCTATAGCGATCGCAATGGGAGAATTATGACCCATTGTCCACCACGCTTCCGGGAGCAGCAAGGCTTGACTCAGATCAGGCTGGGGTACCGTAAAGTCCTGAGGGGCTTCCGGTTGAGAACCCTTCTGTACTGGAACGGGTAAATCAAAAGATAACCCCACCATAGACTGGGCTGGAGCCGTGTTTTGGGGGAGTGGTTTAGGTGTTGGTGCTGCACTGGTATCCTGGAGCAGCAGATCAGGTACTTGTAAGTTTGGAATCTGTAAGTTCGGAGCCTGTAACTCTCGTGGTGTATAGGGTTGGACAACTTCAACGGCTTGAGCGATCGGTAGTCCACTGAGGAAAACAGAAATACTACCTGCCGTACCAGACCAGAGGTGTTGAATTTTCATGTATTATGCCGCCTAGGGAAACGGATGAGCGATCGTCTTTGGCTCTTGCCAGTCCCACAGTAGGCTCGACCCGAAACAACAGCAGACTGTGACATAGCGTTATCGTACTAAAATAGTTCATGTGTACTATTATTCTGCATGAACTGATGGGAAATTGTCAAGCAGCGTCTAGAGATAGTGCGAGAAATCGGCGATCGTCCTCCCACTCCCCAAAAGCGATCGTTCCCCCCCATTATTTCCCAGGAGCCCACATTCCGCAGGTCTGCCTCCAAGATCGAGAATTTCAACTTGTCACTCC
>DALYGI010000269.1:2011-6253 GCA_031971595.1 Prochlorotrichaceae cyanobacterium CTOTU29312 | reverse complement strand
CAAAAACGACGAAAATCCCAGCAATCCCCCCGATGACCACCGCACCGGCATAACTGGCTCCGTTACACCCGGCGGTAATGCCCACTAACCCGGCCAAAATACCGTTAATAACCATGGAGAGGTCAGGCTTCCCGGTACTCACCCAAGAGGTAATGGTGGCGGTCACACCTCCCGCCGAACCCGCTAGGGCAGTGGTAACGGCAATATAGGGAACCGCTGAATCTACCGCAAGCTGAGAACCAGGATTAAAACCAAACCAGCCTACCCAGAGAATAAGACAACCCAGGGTCGCAATACTCATGTTATGACCCGGTAAGGCAGTAGGGGTTCCATCTTCCCGGTATTTACCAATCCGGGGGCCGAGCATGGACGCACCCACCAAGGCCGCCCATCCCCCAACGGAGTGAACCACGGTGGAACCGGCAAAATCCTTGAAGCCATAGAGGGCTGATCCGTCGCTGTCAACCCCCAGGAAGGGCAGTGCCGAGAGCATTCCACCCCCCCAGACCCAGTGGCCGGAGATAGGGTAGGCAATACCCGTGAGCAATAAGCTAAAGATCAAAAAGTCTACAAACTTAATCCGTTCCGCTACAGCCCCAGAAACGATCGTGGCGGCGGTGGCAGCAAAGGCAACTTGGAACAGGAAAAAGACGGAAACCTCTAAGGTGAGTCCATCAATGCCATAGGTGGCCTTATCCCCGGTGAGGAAAAAGCCAGCGGTGCCCATGAAGCCCCCCGCATCTGTGCCAAACATGAAGCCAAAGCCGATGGCCCAAAAGGCTAAACTCGCCAACGCAAAAACGATGAGGTTTTTCGCCAGAATGTTAACGGCATTTTTCTGGCGACAGAGCCCCGTTTCTAGCATGGCAAAGCCAGCATTCATAAAGATTACTAGAACTGAGGCAATGAGAACCCATAGGTTATCCAGAGCGGCTTTGACCGAATCAGGGGTTAGGGGTTCTTCCTGGGCGTGGGCGGCTAGGTTCCAAACTCCCAACAAGACCAGCACCAAAGGAAGACAGGCTGCCCAACTCCAGGTAAAAGAGGGAAACAGTCTTTGGAGGTTACGGGTAATCTTATCTATGCGAAAGACCCCGGAAGGCTCTGTTGATCTTCGGTTTCGTCTACGAATAGCTGTCAACTGTACCATTGCAACAATAGAATCCTCATGCAAATTTTGAACATTCACAAAACATGACCTGTCGTTGCTGATCCTTAAGCTCAATCTCACTGCTTCAATTGGCTCCACTGGCTCCATGATTCAGTGATTCAGTGGCTCAATGACTCAGTGGCTCAATGACTGAATGATTTTACTTTTGAGAAACGGTACAGCGATAAACGGTCAAGAGAATTGGACAGTGATCGCTGTCAACGACTAGGATGTTTAAGATTGCACCAATTTTAAGAGGGTAAAATCTGTATCATACGTTACAAATCCTAGGGGCACCCGGTCAGGGGATCCTCACCTTGGGCTTAGGGGGCATGGCGTTGATCCTGCTGGGGGCATTGCGGGTTAACCTCTGGCTCTCTTTGGTTTTAGCCCTAGGCCGATCGCTTTTGCAATTGACGGTATTGGCCGTGGGGGTCTCCATCGCCCTGGAATTTCCTCGTTGGGGAACGATCGGCTTGGGTCTATTTTTGGGGATTATTGCCACCCAATTTACCTATACTCGCTTAGAACTCCCCCTCGATCGTTACCGGGTGGGCGGCATTCTAGTCCTCGCAGCCCTGATCCCTACCCTCTACGCCATCATTGTCGTTTTACGCCCCACCCCCCTCCTCGTCCCTCAAATTTGGATTCCTCTCTTTAGCCTCAGTTTAGCCAGCGCCTCCACGATCGTTTTGCAGGGGGGGAATGGGCTATGGCAAGAATTTCAGCGTCAGCAGGTGAGTTTGCAGGGGACAGGTTTACAGCGATCGGATCATTTACCCCAAGACGCTCTCGAAGAAGACCCCCTAGAAGATCCCCTCCCAGAGGCCCATTCAGAAACTCAAAACTCAAAACTCAAAACCCAAAACCCCCTCCCAGAGCCCCCTTCAGAAACTCAAAACTCAAAACTCAAAACCCAAAACCCCCTCCCAGAGATCTATTCAAAAACTCAAAACCCCCTCCCAGAGACCCCTTCAGAAACTCAAAACCCAAAACTCAAAACTCAAAACCCCCTCCCAGAGGCCCATTCAGAAACTCAAAACTCAAAACTCAAAACTCAAAACTCCCTTAACTCTCTCTGGCAAGAAGTCCTCACCCGTACCTTACGGTTTCGCTGTCAACAACTGGCAACCTTAGGTCTTATGGGCTTACCCTTGGTTTTTGCGGCTCAATTGCTGGTCAATATTGATCCCGTTATTGCCCTCGGCTATGAGGTTTTGCTGATGCTCACCAGCCTTAACAGCGGCTTAATTGCCCTGTGGGGGTTGCACCAGATCAGACCGGAAATTTGTAGAGGATTGGCTAAAACGAACACTATGCGAAGGGGCATCCCAAGGGTATAGTGATCTCCAGAATGCAACCGAAAGGAAACGCTTATGGATGCCGCTGCGCTTTGGCAACGCTATCAGGATTGGCTATACTACCACGATCGCCTCGGATTTTATGTGGATGTGAGTCGAGTGCGCTTTGATGATGCCTTTGTCACAGCCCTCCAGCCTAAGTTTGACCAGGCTTTTGCGGCGATGGCGGCATTGGAGGCGGGGGCGATCGCTAACCCGGATGAGCAGCGGATGGTGGGGCATTACTGGTTGCGGAATTCTGATCTGGCCCCCCATGGGGATCTCAAAAAAGATATTGATGAAACCCTGACGGCGATTACCGATTTTACCCACAAAGTTCATAGCGGAGCCATTCGCCCCCCCTCTGCGTCCCGGTTTACCGATATTCTTTCCGTGGGCATTGGCGGTTCGGCCCTGGGGCCCCAGTTTGTGGCGGAAGCCCTCACCCCCCCCGATAGCCTGCTGAATATTCACTTTATTGACAATAGCGACCCCCAAGGAATCGATCGGGTGATTAGTCGGTTGGGGGAACGGCTCAGCAGTACCCTGGTTTTAATTATTTCTAAGTCCGGCGGAACCCCTGAAACCCGTAATGGGATGTTAGAAGTGCAACACGCTTTCCGAGAACGGGGGCTGAATTTTGCCCAGCAAGCGGTGGCCATCACTGGTCTGGGGAGCAAGTTAGAGCAACAGGCCCTGCAAGAGCGCTGGATTACCACCTTTCCCATGCACGACTGGGTGGGGGGGCGCACGTCCCAACTGTCTGCGGTGGGGTTAGTCTCTGCGGCGTTGTTGGGGATTGACATTTATGGGCTCCTGGAAGGGGCCAAGCTGATGGATGAGGCTACCCGCATTCCCCGCATCAAGGATAACCCCGCTGCCCTATTGGCTCTGGCTTGGTATTACGCCGGGGAGGGCAAGGGTAAAAAAGATATGGTGGTGTTGCCCTATAAGGATAGTCTCCTGCTCTTTAGCCGCTACCTTCAGCAATTGGTGATGGAATCCCTAGGCAAGGAAAAAGATCTAGACGGAAACACCGTTTACCAAGGCATCGCCGTCTATGGCAATAAGGGCTCCACGGATCAACACGCCTATGTGCAGCAGTTGCGGGAAGGGGTCTTGAATTTCTTTATGACCTTTATCGAAGTCCTCAACGATCGCTCTGGGGCTTCTCCAGACATTGATCCCGGCATTACCAGTGGGGATTACCTATCGGGCTTTTTGCAAGGCACCCGCCAAGCCCTCTACGAAAACCACCGGGACTCCATCACGGTCACCCTACCCGCCGTCACCCCGGAAAGCATTGGGGCCCTCATTGCCCTGTACGATCGGGCCGTGGGGCTTTATGGCTTTTTAATTAACGTCAATGCCTATCACCAACCGGGGGTAGAAGCGGGCAAGAAAGCCGCCGCCGAAGTGCTAGAGCTACAAAAACAAGCCATCGACACCCTGCAAACAGTAGGCGCTCCCCTGACCATTCCCGCCCTGGCCGCCCAGATGGGTCAGCCCGAAGCCGTAGAAACCCTCTACCGGATTTTGCGCCACCTGGATGCCAACGATCGCTGGGTCGTTTTAGAGGGAGAACGATCGAAGCCCGGCCACCTGCTGGTTCACCTTAAATAATTAATAATTAATAATTAATAATTTATAATTTTTAATTACTAATTAATAATTACTAATTAATTCCTCTAATCACTTGATCATCAGCATGGCGTGAGTTTATGGTTCTGCTCTCCTCTCCTTACAAAGCTC
>DALYGI010000269.1:0-1911 GCA_031971595.1 Prochlorotrichaceae cyanobacterium CTOTU29312 | reverse complement strand
TGATCATCAGCATGGCGTGAGTTTATGGTTCTGCTCTCCTCTCCTTACAAAGCTCCCGGCGCGATCCGTTTTGGTACTGACGGTTGGCGGGGCATCATTGGCGCGGATTTCACCTTCGATCGGCTCTATCAAGCGGCTTTGGCTGCTGCTGTGACCCTGGCGGAAGTCTATGGCACCGATCGTCCTAGTAAAACCGTGATTATCGGCTACGATCGCCGCTTCCTCTCCGAAACCTTTGCTCAAACCGCCGCCCTTGCCGTCCAGTCCGCTGGGCTAACCCCCCTCCTGGCCGATCGCTATGCCCCTACCCCTGCCTTCAGTTGGGCCGCCTACGATCGTCAAGCCCTGGGCGCGTTGGTGATTACCGCCAGCCATAACCCCGGTAGTTATTCCGGTCTGAAGGTGAAGGGAGCTTTTGGAGGATCGGTTCCCCCGGAAGTGACTCAGCAGATTGAACAGCGCCTCGCCTCCGGGATTCAGGGCAGTTCGCCCCCGGCTACGCCCCCCCACTGCGAAACCTTTAATCCCTGGGAGCGTTACTGCGAAGTTCTGCGTAGCAAGGTGGATATTGCCAAAATTCGCCACGGATTAGAGTCTGGGCACCTGCTGGCCTATGTGGATGCCATGCACGGAGCCGCCGCCACTGGCTTAGGTCAAATTTTGGATTATGCCATTCCCGAACTCCGCAGCGATCGGGATCCCCTCTTTGGAGGTGGCGCACCGGAGCCCCTAGCCCGCTATATTCCCGACCTGTTGAACACCTTGGCTACCCCTCGCAGTGCCTCCACCCTTGCCGTGGGCTTTGTCTTTGATGGGGACGCGGATCGGATTGCAGCGGTGGGATCCCAGGGGCAATTCCTCAGTTCCCAAATTCTCATCCCCATTTTGATCGAGCATTTAGCTTCCCGCAAAGGCTTACCGGGGGAACTGGTAAAAACCGTGAGCGGCTCCGATCTGATGCCGTTAGTGGCTCGGCATTATGGCTTAAGCGTTTCCGAAACCGCCGTGGGCTACAAATACATCGCCGATCGGATGTTACAGGTGCCGGTGTTGTTGGGCGGGGAAGAGTCCGGGGGCATTGGCTACGGCAACCACATTCCCGAACGGGACGGTTTACTCTCGGCGTTGTACCTACTAGAAGCCATGGTAGAGTCTGGGGAAACCCTGGATGCCATTTACGATCGGCTTTGCACCCAAACCGGTTTTACCTCCCTGTACGATCGTATTGATCTGCCCCTGGCCAGCCAAGCCGTCCAGGACAAAGTGCGGAATAATTTAGCCCAAACGCCCCCCCAAACGATCGCCGGTCAGCCCGTCGTAGACTGCATCACCACCGACGGCTATAAATTCCGATTAGGGGACGATCGCTGGTTAATGATTCGGTTTAGTGGCACGGAACCCCTACTGCGTCTCTATTGTGAAGGATCATCCTTAGAAGCCGTGCAAGCCACCCTAACCTGGGCCAAGGACTGGGCAGAATCCCTTTAGTATGGAAAGCTTTGCGGATCAAGAATTACGGCGACTATCCGATGAAGTTGAGACTCAGTTACGGGAGATCCGAACACCAGTCCCAACGGATTTCCAAAAGGCAATCATCAAAAGCGATCGCAAACAGACCCTCGAAAAACAGTTCACAGCGATCGTTGCTGCCACAGGGGAACCTCCAGAAAGCTTTTTGCGAAAATTTGCCCGATCGGCCCGACGAGATCTGTGTGAAGAAGGTGGGGTACTTTACGAACAGTGGCAAACCTGGGCAGATCTGACCAACAAAGATACGTTGAATACCTACAAAGCCGTCCTGGTTTCCATGGGCTTGACCGGGGAGTTTGTGCCGATGCTGGTGGTGGCACTGGCGGTGATTACCCTGCATCTGGGCGCGAAAACCATTTGTGAAGAATACGGGCAGACAGA
>DALYGI010000268.1:0-6264 GCA_031971595.1 Prochlorotrichaceae cyanobacterium CTOTU29312 | reverse complement strand
TACGTTTGAACCCAAAATCCGTGAGGGGATTAATATAGCGATCGGTTAGGGTGGTATAAGCCATAATTGATAAGCCATAATTAGGGAGTAAGTCCACTAACACTCTGTTCAAATTTTAATAGCTCTAAACTCCGATCGCCATAGACCCCTTCAATTTGTTGAATACAACAGTCGATGGCGAAGTCATTGAGTTCTTCCGGTTCAATGCCAAACAGATCTTGAAAAACATCCGCTTGGACGCGGCAAAATCGGGGTCTCCGATCGTAAATGCTACATTTGCGGGTGAGGTGATCGAAGTAAATACACCAACCGTCGTCCCCCACTAAACTGAGATAGAGCCCTAAGTCCTCAGGATCTAAATAGGTTTCTAGATCAGGCCGATCGCGGGGGTCGAGATGGCAACAAGCGCCACAGTTTTCAATACATTTCCAGTGTTTTTGCATCGAGTTTCAGTGGGATTTTCCAGTAGGGTTAGGGTAAACGATCGAGTTGGACGAGGGAGGGGTCTAAAATCCGTTGGGTTCCAGAAAATTTAACGGCGATGGATTTTTTTGCCCCCTGATTAAAGACATGGGTGACAATGCCAATGCCAAAGGAGCGATGCAGCAGTTTATCCCCCACTTGCCAGTTCTCCACTTTGGCGGTTTTAGGGGCGGATTTGGCTTTCTGGGGGGTGGTTTTAGCGGGGATAGAGGCTGGCCCAGGGGTCGAGAGTTTGCTTTCGGAGGCAGCCTGATTAGAACGGCGACGGGGTAAGCCTTTGATCAGTTCCGGGGGTAATTCCTGTAAGAACCGAGAGGGTAAGGCGGTTTCCCGCGATCCCCACAGCCGACGCTCCCGCGCATGGGTGAGAAAGAGTTGCTCTTGGGCGCGGGTAATGCCCACATAACAGAGGCGGCGTTCTTCTTCCATGGCTACGGGATCTGAGGTGGATCGGTAGTTGGGGAAAAGTCCTTGCTCCATGCCCACCAGAAAGACCACGGGAAATTCTAGACCTTTGGAGGAGTGGAGGGTCATGAGGGAGACTCGATCGCTTTGCTCGCCGTCATCGGTGGAGGAGGAGAGGGAGGCATTACCGAGGAAATTGAGGAGGGTGGGATCGGTGCTTTCTTCCTCAAATTGACGGGCAGCGTTATAGAGTTCTTCAACGTTTTTCCGGCGATCTTCCGCTTCTTCGGTTTTCTCTTCCATTAATTCTCGTAAGTAACCCGATTGATCGATCACGTTTCGCACCACTGCGGCGGCGGATAATTGCTCCATATCCTGTTGCCAGGTGGTAATTAAATTGGCAAAGTCTAAAACCCCTTTGGCCGATCGTCCTGCGTAGGTTTTGACCAGACCCTCATCGTTTACCACTTCCCACACGGGTAAATTGAGTTGTTGGGCGGCAGCAGTTAACCGATCGAGGGTACTTTTGCCCACGCTGCGTTTAGGCACATTAATGACGCGCAGAAGGCTAACCGTATCTAAGGGATTGGCAATGACCCGCAAATAGGCCAAAATATCCTTCACTTCCTTACGATCGTAAAACCGTAGCCCCCCCACGATCGTATAGGGAATATTCCACTGAACTAATACCTCTTCAAAGGAGCGAGATTGGGCATTGGTGCGATACAAAATAGCAAAATCCTTCCAACTTAATTCAGGATGATCATGGACTAAGCCGCGAATATAATTCACCACATACTCCGCCTCCTCCATTTCATCCTCTGCCTGATAACAGACAATACCTTCCCCCTGCCCACGGGTAGGGCGCAAAATCTTATCAATCCGCTGGGTATTATGATTAATTAGGGCATTGGCCACCTGCAAAATATTCGCCGTCGATCGATAGTTTTCCTCTAATTTCACCATGGTTCGGGTTTCCTCATCAGGCAACCGATCGCCAAAATCCTGCTGAAACTCCATCAAAATGGTAAAGTCTGCGGCCCGGAAGGAATAAATAGACTGATCCACATCCCCCACCACAAACACCGATCGATTGTCCCAGTTCTGAAACGATCGGGGATTGCTGCCATTGGTGACCAAGAGACGAATGAGATCGTATTGGGTGCGGTTCGTATCCTGATATTCATCCACCAAAATATGTTGAAAACGATGGTGCCAATAGTCTAAAATGTCTGGGTTTTGGCGAAAGAGGTAGACAGGAATTAAAATTAAATCATCAAAATCTAGGGCATTATTCGTCGAAAGCTGGGCAATATATTCTTCATACACTTGGGCAATCACTCGACCCTTATAACCCTGTTCTGCGGCCACTTGATTAGGATTTAAGCCTCGGTTTTTAGCATTACTAATGGCATAGCGAATGGATTTAGGGTCAAATTTATTTTTATCGAGATTTAACTTATTGATCACAATATCCTTAATCAACGCCTGGGCATCGGATTCATCAAAAATAGAAAACTGTTTCGTCCATTTTCGCCCCTGTTCATCCTCATACTTTTCAATATCAAACCGTAACATTCGGGCACAGAGGGCATGAAAAGTTCCCACCCACAAATCCTTAATATACGTCCGATACACCCGCGATCGAATTTGCACCTGCTCCCCATCGGCAAGGGTGGAAAAGGGTTGCCCATACTCCACTTCCGCCACCTGTTGGGCAAAAAGCCGTTCAATCCGCTCCCGCATTTCCTTTGCGGCTTTATTGGTAAAGGTCACCGCTAAGAGGTTTCTCGGTTCAACTCGATGTTCCCGAATCAGATGGGCAATGCGAAAGGTTAAAGCGCGGGTTTTACCGGAACCGGCTCCTGCCACCACGAGTAAGGGGCCATAGACATGCTCGACCGCACGGCGCTGAGAGGGATTTAAGTGGGCAAGAAAGTCAGACATGGGCAGGACAGAGCTAAACTCGGTAAATTTATGGTTTCAAGTACCGAATCATGGTAAAGCAATTTCGATCGTGATGGCGAGTGTAGGACACCTGATCCGCCACTTCTGTAATAATTTTCAGCCCCCTGCCGCCCTCCCGATCCGGGGCAATACGATCGGGTAGGGTCTGTAAATGGGCCAGGAGGTCAAAGGGTTGTCCCTGATCCCAGACCTGGAGTTCTAACCGATCGGCTTGCCAGTCTAGGATAATGTCAATGGGGGTTTCCTCCGGGTAATTACGGTGGGCATGGCGCACAGCATTGGTAAAAATTTCTACCAAGGCAATTTCCAACTGTAACCAAAATACTTGATCCGAACATGCTTCCCGAAATTGCGAAAACCATTGCAACACTGCCGCGAGTGCTTGTAGAGTGCTAGAAACCGTGAGGCTTGCGTGCTGATAGCTCAAGATTGGGGAGGAGATAAAACGAAGGGAATCCCAAGGCTAGCCGTTGTCTAACGGTTATTCCTTAGATCTTGCTTTCGTTTATTGTAAGCAATTTGGTGACCATTCTCACCCGAAGTTCCTGCTATTGATCACGACCCACAGATCAATTCCCAGCAGAAGCAGAGTACACCCCAATAAAATGAAGTACATCCAAGGCTGGGCGAGGGGCTTGATGTCCTTGGTATCAATTTGTGTTTTCGCTTCTACCCAATGGAGTAGACGGGCAAAACCGGCAATCCGCATGGGCAAGAGGTAAGCCGCTTGGGAGCGACTGACAAAGTAGTAGACAATGCCTCCCTGCCCTGTCCAGCGAGGTTTAAGGCTTTCCATCTCTTCCCAGGGGAGGAACCACCCCCGTTGGAAAATTCCTTGAAAAATCCACTTGACCCGTGGGGGATAGGTGACCGCTAACCCCTCTTCGCTCACCACCACTTGCTCCAAAAGGATTACAAAGAGAAAGAGCCCCCCCAGCGCCAGGGCCCCAGCCAGAACGATCGGCGAGATAGGGGCTGCGGTAACCTGGGCGAGAAAAGGCAGGGGAATGGTCAAGGCAACGTAGAGCAGCAGCAACGTTAGGCGAATCAGGGGCGAAATATGAAACACTTGCAGGATAGTCATGGTTAAATCGGTTAAATCTAACGGGGTAAACCTAAGGGCTCAGGCGATCGGTAACAGAGCCGCCCCTATTCAGTATATTGAGGAGAGATTCAGGAGAAACCATGAAGTTAACGATTTCGGTAGAAGGGGCACCAGCAGCGATCGATGGGATTTTGGGGCGTATTTTAGAGCAGTTGCGCCAGGGATCGGCCCTCAATTTTTCCTCAACCCTTCACCCAGAGCGATCGTTGGGGGTCGAGGGGATTGTGGAATGTAAATCTACCGTGGAGGAGCTTGCCATCTGGCAACAAGGGTTAGCCCTATTTGAGCAGGGCCGGGCCGAAGGACTGCGGGGCCAGGAATTCGATCGCTGGCTCATTGCCCGCCTGAAGGCGACAGCCTTACCGGAAGAAACCCTAATTCCTATTTTTGCCCAACTCTCTGCCCTAGAGCGGGAACAAGCAGATTAAAACGCGAGTCACACGGCTGATAACTCCTCTCCCACCTGGTCTAACCACGCTTCTAAATCCGTCACACTGGTAAAGTCTAGCAGCGCTTCCCCCAAGTCCTCCAGCTGAGCGATCGTTAATGTGTCAATTTTAGTTTTTAGCTCAGGAGCGATCGTTCCTACACGGCGATTTAATTGACGTAGAACAAGCGATCGTCCCTCTTCAGCGCGACCTTCCTGTAAGCCTTCCTGCAAGCCGACTTGTCTGCCTTCCTGTAATACATCCTGGTAAAAACGGGTTTGACGAGCTTCCGTAGCGAGTTCGAGTACCTGCATAATTTCCTCGCGGGTGAGATTGGGAAACTTGTACACCATGCTGGTGACAACCAAATCTATTATTGCCTCTACGGACAAATTTTGGGAGAAGGAGGGTGTTGCCAAAATCCGTTTAGCTAACTGGGGTGCTTGCTTTTGTGGCGCAACAGCTAATCGCAACAATTCGAGGCTCAGGGGTAGATCTTCCGAGTCCTGGAGTTCGTTTAAGTAAAACCGTTGCACTTTGCCGCTGGTGAGTAGGGCGTTATACAAGTGGGTATCCGTTGGTTCTAAACTGCGGCGGGGAAAAATGACAACGGCTTGCCAATCCGCTACTTCTGGATATTGCTCCAGGTATAAAAAAATTTCTGCAAAGAGCCGATGGTAGATTAAGCGATCGTCTTGAAACTGAAATTCGGCAAAATAAATCGGTAAGTCGGGGCGATCGTTGGGGGGTAAAAATACGCCATCAATGCGATGGGCAGTTTGCTTAATCTCCACGGAACGAAACTCGTAGCCCTCCGGTGTGGATTGCCCAATGAGGTCAAAGAAAATGCTGGGAGCCGTTTTGAAAATTCGGTAGAGGAGGGAGTCTGTTTTCACCGTTCAAGCCGTTACGATCGCTTTTCTCAGTTTAGTCGATCGCCTCAACCTTGGTCTAACCAAGCTTCCAAGTCCGTCACACTGGCAAAATCCAGTAACGCTTCCCCCAAGTCCTCCAACGGAGCGATCGTTAATGTGTCAGTTTTAGTTTTTAGCTCAGGAGCGATCGTTCCCACCCGCCGATTGAGTAAACGCAGCACAAACGATCGCTTGACCTCTACTTGACCTCTATCAAAGTAAAAAAATGTCCCCTTTCAGCGTAAGATAATCCTATCCACACCTTGCCCCCAGGACTTGAACCTTCGGGTACCGTGTAGGACTGATGAAGCGCATTAGGAGTCGAAGACCATGCCTGCTGCGGTTGGCGTTATTCAAACCCTCGGTTTCCCCCCGGTTCTAGCTGCGGCAGATGCAATGGTCAAAGCTGCACGGGTTACTTTAGTCGATTATCGGTTAGCGGAAAGTGCTCAGTTCTTCGTGGTCATTCGCGGCCCCGTGTCCGAAGTGAATCGGGCTATGGAAGAAGGCCTCAAAGCGATCGAAAAGGTGGAAGGGGGCAAGCTCATTAATCATTATATTGTGCCGAACCCTACTGAAAATGTAGTGGGCGTTTTACCCATTGAATATTCCGATCTCGTAGAACCTTGGATGTGATCTTTTGCTGCTCTTATTCCCTTCCCTTTGCAAGGGGAGGGCTAGGGTAAGTGTTCAATTAAGTGTTCAATCACCCATCGCCGAAACGATCGCATTACTGCTGTTCTCCCCTGCGATCGGCTCTTGGCCAGATAGACCGGAATAACTTCACTCAAAGGTAGCCCCGGAAAGTGTTTACTGTGGGCAGATAACTGATACCGATCGCCTTTTAACCCATAGATTTCCAACGTTTGACCGTTGTAGCGCCACAGTTCAGGTACTTTCAGCTTTTCATAATTGCCCAATTGAGTCCGAACCGTCAGATCAATTTCAATCACTAAATCTG
>DALYGI010000267.1:0-6274 GCA_031971595.1 Prochlorotrichaceae cyanobacterium CTOTU29312 | reverse complement strand
GTCAGGATAAAGCAAACTGGATTCACGATACTGAAGCAACTGAACGATCGACGCTTTGCCCGTAACTCGCCAGACTTGATTTTGATAGCGAATATTTTCGGCTTCGTAGCCCTGCTTCTTCTTCTGAGTATCAACGGGAATGATGACCCGATCTAAAATGGAGATCTGGTCGATGGGAATAGCAGGATTACCTAGGGGAATTCTGCCACCCTCTAAATGGGAAATGGGTCTGAACCACTGCCCAGATTCGGGACTAATACCCGCAATACAGCGCCCCTGTTGTTTATAGGAATTGGCTAAACAAATAATTTCCATTAGCTAGGCCATAGTGCGATCGTAATTACATCGTAATCAGCGCTTACCTCAGACCAGGTGAACAATTTCCAGATCCCCAAACTGGGATTTTAGGTATTCTGCGGCGAGGCGACGGTGACAAAAATGGGGTTGATGTTCGCTACAGAGAAAACAAGCATTTTCTAGTTGTTCAGGGGTTAATTGGGCTTCGATTTTTCGATTCTGAACTAAATCTAAATACTGACCCTCATAGTCTTCCCAAGACATTTTCTTCTGTTTATACGCCGTGAGAATGTTCGACGTGGGAGCTAAGGATAAATCATGCTCATAGTCAATATGAGCGATCGTGGCTAAAAAATATTGGAGATCCGCCTGTTTAGCAAAGCCAGACAGTTGAGAGGTATTATTTAGTCGGGTATCAATGACCTTTTTAACCCCTGCTTTTTGGAGCAACTGAAAAAACTGAGCAGCGGATTTTTGGGTAAATCCAATGGTAAATAATTTAGGCATTGTTCTGCTCTCCTTCTTTTTCCACATCTTTCTCTACATCTTTCTCCACATAGGCAATTTTATCACCCTGTTTTTGGTAGGCTTGGTGAAGCCGTTGCTCCCGGCTCAGTTCCAGATTAAAATCGGCATCCGGGAATGACAAGAGGGACAGTTGTTGGGCTGGGGGTGGATCTTGCAAGTTGTGGGCTTTTAATAACCGTTCTTCCAGATCTTCGTGAAATTCCAGTTCCCCCCTACTGTGGATATGGGCAATTTCTAGGTTAAAGGGAAGTAAATACTGACATACTAAAATGGCCCGATGACAGGTTAAGGGATCTTTTTCCGCACACATCAGAGCAATTCGATAGTTTTGTAAACCCTTTAAGAGTCGTTTTAAACCCTGAGTAAAAGCCTCCGTTTCAGCAATTTTTTCATAGACAGCTTTGCCCTCAACATAACAGGTTTGATCCTCAGGACGCGCCCCTAGTTCTGCGCCTAAAAAGACATAGCGAATGTCCTGTCGGGGCAGCAAGGTTTCTAAAGCAGGTTTATTAAAATGGGGAAGATAACGACTATAAGGGGCAGAGCGCACATCCGCAAGGGCGGTGACATTATGCTGTAACAATAGGTCTACAAACTGATCCGGGCTATGGTTGGAATGGCCGATCGTAAAGAGGGGATACATTATCTGTTGACTGCCTTTTGACCGCTGACTTGAATCTTGACTTTACGTGTGTAACTGAAGTGCCAAGATCTCCGGTTTCTCATAGAACGAAGCCCGATTTCTTGATGCTATGTCCCCAGAAACGAGGGATCTGAGAATAGTTACACATCGCGTTTAACTTTATCATTAACTTTATCATATTTACCCTATATCATATTTACTTATTTAGAGTTTTATATGGCTGATATTCCAATGTCTCCCTTGGCGACCATAACCTATAGCCCCGCCTATACCTTGGTTCCCACCTATGAATGTTTTAATCACTGCACCTATTGCAACTTTCGAGTGGATCCCGGCACCGATCGTTGGCTCACGGAATCAGAAGCGATCGTTACCCTCGATCGATTACAACCTTCCGGTGTCACTGAAATTTTGATCCTTAGTGGCGAAGTCCATCCCCACAGCCCCCGCCGATCGCTCTGGTTTCAACGCATTTATCGCCTCTGTGAACTGGCCCTAGATCGGGGATTTCTACCTCACACCAATGCCGGCCCCCTCCTGCGCCCAGAAATGGAGCAATTACGCACCGTCAATGTCTCCCTAGGGCTCATGCTCGAAGAACTCTCTCCCCAGGTTCAACACACCGTCCATCGCCACGCCCCTAGCAAGAATCCCCACCTACGCCTAGAACAACTCCACTGGGCGGGAGAATTAGGGATTCCCTTTACCACCGGGCTTTTGTTGGGATTGGGGGAAAGCCACCCAGAACGTCGGCACACCCTCGAAACGATCGCCCAGATCCACGATCGGTGGGGACATATCCAAGAAGTGATTTTGCAACCCTATCGCCCCGGATCCACCCAGATCGGTTCTGCCCCTGGCTTAGACCTAGACACCTTACCGGCGATCGTTGCAGAAGCACGGCAGATTTTGCCCCCAGACATTACCCTGCAAATTCCCCCTAACCTAGTGGGTTTAAACGATCGTCTTTTGCGCTGCTTAGAGGCCGGAGCCAGGGATCTCGGTGGGCTAGTGCCCCTCGATGAAGTCAACCCCGACTATGACCACGCCACGATCGACACATTAACATTTTTTTTAGGCCAGGCCGGTTGGGCACTGCGCCCCCGGTTGCCCGTCTATCCCCAGTTTTACCCCTGGGTCGAAAAGACCATCCCTATCCCCAGAAACACAGAGTCCCAAGAATAAAGAATTGTTACAAGTCTTTAAGGGAAAGCGTAGGGTCGTTACTGCAAAGGATAATGCTTGCTGATACACTGGCAGATAAAGCTTCGATAGAACCAATTCATCAAAAAACGCCTTAAACCATGACTGTAGTAAGCCAAGTTATTCTCAAAGCGGACGATGAACTACGCTACCCCAGCAGTGGTGAGTTATCCAGCATAAAGGACTTTTTTAAGACCGGCGAACAGCGAGTACGCATTGCTGAAACCTTGTCGGAAAATGAAAAACGCATTGTTGACGAGGCAAGTCGTCAATTGTGGCGGAAGCGTCCCGACTTTATTGCTCCCGGTGGAAACGCTTTTGGGCAACGTCAACGGGCTCAGTGCCTCCGGGATTACGGCTGGTATTTGCGCCTCGTCACCTACGGGGTAATCTCCGGGGACAAGGAACCCATCGAAACGATCGGTTTGGTGGGAGCACGGGAAATGTACAACTCCCTGGGCGTACCCATGCCCGGTATGGCCGAAGCCATGCGTTGTCTGAAGGAAGCTGCCCTCAGTATCCTCAACCCCGATGATGCCAGCGAAGCCCAACCCTACTTTGATTTCCTCGTTCAAGGTATGGAAACCATCTAGAGCCCTGCTCTAAGAACCCAATCACCGAACCTCCTTTCCCACCAGGAACCGGAGCGCATGGATCAGCAAAAGCCGGGGAGCCAGTTTGGCCTTCCCGGTTTTTTAGTGCCTGCTTTTCTGGAACAGCCCTGAATATAGTAGAGTGGATCCTCATAACTAACTGGCTATTCTGTAGCCTAGTTAGCTGTTTTCCTGTCCCCCTAAGCATACACAACCGTCCTCGGTTACTGGTTCGAGAGATAAATGAGCAGTGAAATTTACATTAATCACCCTAATTTTGGCTTACTCTTTCGAGTCTGTGAGTTAGGAGGCAACCGAGATCTGTTTGCGACCCTCTATGCCCAGCGTCTTTTCTTTCTGGTCACCATTAACGATCGCCAGACCACTTTTGAGCCGATTACCCGTGCAGATGCCCGTTTGATGGTGGAGTCGCAGTTACGTCTGATTCGCAGACAGGGCAATAATGCGGATTATCATCGTTTACAAACCGCCCACAAACAGGCCTTTCTCTAAAAACCTAGGGCTAGGCAATTTTAAAGCTTTAGCTTAATTCTTTGGATCAGATCAGATCTTTAAGGAATGCGGACTTTATAACCTGGAATTTCACGACCAAGACACCGAAGCCCCGCAGGAATACCTTTGTGTTCTCTGTGCCTCTGGGGTTTAATCCTGAACTTTCCAGTTTATTTAATTCACGATCCTTAGATCAGATCTTTAATTCTTTAATTCTTTGGCGCTTGACGCTTGACGCTTTAGCGCCGTTTGAGCCAATCCTGAACACTCATGGCCTGTCGCCGCTTGCGGCCTTCTGTGTACCGTTGTTCCCGGCGCTGGCGAATTGAGCCATAGAGATCCACATCCAGCCCTTGGGCTAAGTGATCCGCATCATTGCGTTTGGGTACCATTTGCCAACGAGCAGCGATCGTTCCCCCGGCGATACCCCCCACCGCCCCTAAAATGATCGCCAGGAGCAGGGGATAGCCCAAGGCAAAAAAGGAGAGGAGGAAAAAAAGCCAAAACTGGATTCCAGCTAAGAACAAATCCCGATCGGATTCATGGGAGGGAGGTGTGGCGGTCATGGGTGTTCTGAGGTTGGAGTAAGGGATAAATCGTCAGGATTAATCAAAAAGGAGCCTTGACTAAAGCGAACGGTATAGGTTCCCCCCGGCGAAAGCTGATCAATCACCCCTTCACTCCCCACAGCAATGAGATCGGGTGGGCGTAACATGGGCATGGGTTCAGCGGTTTTAAAATAAGAAGGGCGCTTGGCCAAATAGACCCGATCGCCAATGGAAAAACTTAGATTACTCATCTGTTCGCTCATGACTGAACACAGAAATCAAGGGGTAAGTTGCTAATTCTTCAGACCTGAAGCCAGACCGCCAATAATGGCTCTTCGCATTAAATTAGTAAGCCTTTACCTCTGGTCAGATTAGAATTAAGGCTAACCGTTAGTGTATCATTGGGCTCATGGATTCCTTAGATTTACCCAGTTTAAATCTGGCGATTAGTTCCTTATCGTCGGCCCAAGACTCCCACTGGGCTATATGGGTAACCCGTGCCCCCTGTCCTAGTGCCCATGTCCATCACGATCGCTCTTGGACTCCTGCCCTTTCTAAGTTATGGCAATCGTGGAAGGCTCTGTTTTCGTTGCACGCAACCCCGGATTTTGTAGCGGGTACCCATGCGGATCTGCTTCCAGAAGAGGCTTTGGGGACTGTGCCGGAGGGGGGCAATAGCTACAGTAGCCGCCTCATGCAAGCTTTAGGGGTGGAACTGTCTCAATGGCTTTTTGATGGATCCATTCGTCTGGCCTTTAGCCAAAGCCAAGGGATGGCCATGGGGCAAAATCGCCCCCTACGGTTGCGGCTGGATCTGCAAGATACGCGGTTGATTCCTTTTCCTTGGGAAATTATGCAGTCCCAAACTGGCAAAAGTGCGATCGGCCTGAGTTCTCAAGTTATTTTTAGCCGCACCAGTAATGATGTGGGGCCTTTAGTGTCCCTCAAACTCAGTCGAGATTTAAGAGTGCTGCTGGTCTTGGGGGACGATCGGGCCACCCCTTTGGGGCTTGAGACGGAGGCCCAATTATTGCAAGATCCCCCAGAAAGTGGCCAACGGCTAGCCCTAGCCAAAATCCATTCTCTGTGGCAACCCAGTCGGGCAGAGCTTTTAAAGGAATTAGAGAGCAAGCAATACAATTTATTCTTTTATGCTGGCCACGGGATGATTGCCCCGGATGGGGGTCGGCTGTGTTTACGGTCTGGAGATTTCCTGAGTGGCACGGAACTGGCTCAAAGTTTGGCGCGAAATCACATTACCCTGGCGGTGTTTAATGCCTGTTGGGGAGCCCAGTTAGACTACGAACGCAATGCCACGACGGGACATTTGGAACCTGTGCCTCGGAGTAGTTTAGCGGAAACGCTCATTCATCATGGGGTGCCAGCAGTGTTGGGTATGCGAGAGGTCATTGCGGATCCAGAGGCATTGAGCTTTATTCAGCGGTTTATGCAGGCCCTACGGGAGCAGTATGTCATTGATGAAGCGGTAACGATCGCTCGGCAGCACCTCTTGAGTTTATATGGGTTTAACCAGCCCTCCTGGACGTTGCCCATCCTCTACATGCACCCGGACTTTAACGGGCAGCTTTTGACGGCGGTGGACATTCGCACCGAGTTACCCACAGATTTGCCCTTTTTAGACCCCTTCCCCCAAGCAGAACTCCGGTCAAAGATTCCCAACGGGCCGATATGGCCCATCGAGTCGGGATTGTTGCGGGTGGGTCGGCGGGAAGAAAATGATTTAGTGTTAGGAGAGCAATGGGTTTCCCTGCGTCATGCAGAAATCATCTGCCGTGCCACAGAAGAGGGGGAAATTCCCACCTATTTTATCCGGGATTTTTCTCGGTTTGGCACCCTGGTCTTTCAAGACAATCACTGGAAACGCATTCATCACCAAGAAATGGCCTTGATGTCTGGAACCTTACTTCGGTTCGGCAGTTCCCAAGGCC
>DALYGI010000266.1:0-6284 GCA_031971595.1 Prochlorotrichaceae cyanobacterium CTOTU29312 | reverse complement strand
CCGTTCTCCAGACATTGCGGGAACAACCCAACTTATTTTCCCAGTTCAAAATCAAAACCCTAGCCCTCTTTGGTTCCACCGCTCGCAACCAAGCCACCCCCCAGAGCGATTTAGACTTTCTAGTAGAGTTTGACGCTGACCCCACACTGCAACTCTACATGAATCTAAAATTTTTCCTAGAAGATCTGTTCGAGCGCAAAGTCGATTTAGTGATCAAAACCGACATCAAGCCCCAGATTCGGGAAACTGTACTTCAGGAGTCTATTTATGTCTCGTAAACTTAGTCTTTATCTGACCGATATATTGACCAGTATCAACAAAATCCAAGATTATACCGATGGATTTAGTTATGAAGAATTGACACAAGATCAACGTACCCTTGAAGCAGTAATCCATAATATACTAATCATTGGAGAGGCAACTAAACAAATTCCTAAAATACTCCGCGATCAATATCCAGATATTCCATGGAAAGCGATCGCAGGCATGAGGGATATGATTGCTCATGGTTATTTTGACATTAATACTCGTATTATTTGGAATGTTCTTCAGCAGGACTTACAATCTCTAAAAGACTGCATTGAAAAACTTCAGCAAAACCAAAATATCGACTCCTGAGGTCAAGTTATGGTCAGCCAAACCAATCACGACCCCGCCCTCACCGCCGACACCGTTCTCCAGACATTGCGGGAACAACCCAACTTATTTTCCCAGTTCAAAATCAAGACCCTAGCCCTCTTTGGCTCCACCGCCCGCAACGAAGCCACTCCCCAGAGCGATTTAGATTTTCTAGTAGAGTTTGAGGAGAAAACAACATTCGATCGCTACATGAATTTGAAGTTTTTTCTAGAAGATCTATTTGAAAAAAAGTCGATTTAGTTACGAAACGATCGCTAAAGGTACAAATTGCCAAACAAGTAATCAAGGATACTATTTATGTCTCGTAACCCAATAGGAGCAAAAAAAACAATGGTTAATGCATCCCTAGAAACTCAAGTTCGGTATGTCACCAATGCAGCTGGCAAAACTACCGATGTCTTGGTACCTCTAGAACTTTGGCAACGGCTCATCCAGACTCTACAAGATCCCGATAGTGGTCTAGCATGGGTGGATGAATACGAACCCAACACGCAAATTCTAGCTGATTTACAAGTCTCCCTCCAGCAGGCTACCGCAGGGCAAACCTTCCCGGTTTCTCAACTGTGGGATGATATTGAAGCTTAGCCCATGAGCAACGTTCGATTTACTAAATCTTTCAAGCGTCGTCTCAAGGCTTTGGCAAAACGCTATCGGCAAATCCAAACCGATATTCAGCCAATAATTGACGACCTCCAAGCTGGCAATGTTGTAGGCGATCAAATCTCTGGAATAAAGACCACCGTTTTCAAGGTGCGGGCCAAAAATAGTGACATTCCCACGGGTAAAAGTGGTGGCTACCGGGTAATTTATCAAGTTATTTCAACTGATGAGATTTTGTTGCTGCTAATCTATGCCAAGTCGGATCAAGCCGATGTCGGTCTAGACGAGATTGAAACTGCTATCAAACAAGCATTAGATGAGTAGTTTTCACGTCAGATTTTGCTGCCCTAAGCTATAGGAGAACCTTCTGTTCAACGCTTGCTCAATCCCTAGATTACTTCACAATCACACCCATCACTATCCCTCGCTTTATTCCAGGTCTTCTAGAGCTTCCTGAGCATAATCACGGACGCAAACATCAGACTCTTGCTCAGAGGTATAACGACTCAGAAAGTCTTTAATTTGCTCAACGCTAGACAGATCGTCAGCAATAGTAACCAGAGCATCAATTACCGCAGTTTTAACCAATCTCCTTTGACTAACTCTGCTAATTTTGCAGACTAATTCAAATCTTTCTTCAGCCGCAACTTTATAAGCACAAGAAACGCCCTTAGTCAGAATCTCCCAAAAGTCTTCGATTTGTCTCACCGCTTTAGGATTAGATGATTTTTCTATAGGATAATTGATTGATTTGAGATATTGAAATGCCTGGTTATGTAACTGAAGAGTTTCAAACTCCGCAAGCAAATCAACACCAGCATCATAGGCATCTCTAAACAATGCCAATCTACTAAATTGCAGGATTTTAAGAATAGATTCATTATGTTTTGTATTACTTGCAATTAATTTACGTAACTTTATTCGACGTTCAAGGGATTTCTCCTGAAAATATTCACAAATTAAATAATCAGGATTAGATAGGTAAGAGGAAGTAATAGCAGTTGAGTATATTGGCTCTTGATTACTAACTTTTTGATCTTGAATTGACATAGAAGTTGTGCGTTCTACTAAGTAGACCGGAGAAAATAAACCACGCTAAAAATGCCTGAAATACCTGTTTGGCCGTGATCCTCACCTCAGGATAATTACCCCGACCTACTTACAGCCATTTTATCCCCCAGTCTTGTTTTATACTATCGCTTAAGTTGTAGGGGAACTTTATCCAATTCAAGCCACCATTGCTGAAATGTATCCCATTCTTGTTTAAAACAAGGATACAAAACATCAAAATGAGGGTATTCATCTTCTTTTAAGCGTCCTTTCCAGTTGTAATGAAAACGATCGGTTTGTAACTGAACAAATCGTTTTCGATCGCTAGACTCAAACCAAACCCGCCGCAGACGAGGTACAGATGCCATGATCTCAATCCCACCAATGGGCGGTTTATCTAAAGGAGGTGTTGGAAAACGATCGCGGATGGTTTGCCAATACAGCCCAAAATGAATCGATGAAAAGTCGGGTGCGTTGAACTCTACCCCGCCCACCACTTCACTCAAGGGAGCCTTATCAAACTTAACGATCGGTGACATTGATATGTCCTGCTCTGCCGTAGTTTCTAGATCCATGCTGTACCCAGTGTACTCCCAAGCTCCTCCATTGATAAAGAACCTGGAAACTGGAGGTTTACCATAGGGACTTTACCTGGCATGATTATTTGGGAGGTAGATAGGCATGGTCAGTCAAGCCAATGAACGAGCGCTCGAAGATTGCATAGAAGCGGCATTGATGGAGGGTTCCCGTTACGAACAGGGCAACCCCGCTGATTTTGATCGGGAATTTGCCATCGATCGCGCCAAGTTCTGGCGATTTCTGGAAATCACCCAGGCGGAAGAACTGGATAAACTGCGGGATAGACCCAACTGGCAACGGCTGATTCTGGAACGCTTCGATCGCAAGGTCAAAAAAGATGGCATCCTCTCCGTTTTGAAAAAGGGCATTGCCATTGATGATGCTCACCTCACCCTGCTCTACAGCCTGCCCTACAACGATGCCAACCCCCGCATCCTCGAAAACTTTGAGCAAAATATCTTCTCCGTTACCCGTCAGGTGCATTACTCCGACACCGATCCGGGCTTATCGGTGGATATGGTGCTGTTCCTCAATGGCATCACGATCGCTACGCTAGAACTGAAAAATCCCTGGACAGACCAGACCGTCTACCATGCCAGAGAGCAGTACAAAAACGATCGGGATCCACGGGAGCCGTTATTTCAGTTTGCCCGCTGCATCGTCCATTTAGCAGTAGACACCGAAGAAGTGTGGATGACCACCAAACTTGACAAAGGCAACACTTACTTTCTACCCCTCAATAAAGGACACAACCACGGCAAAGGCAACCCACCCAACATCAATCCTGATGGCACAGGTGGACACAAAACTGCCTACCTCTGGGAAGACCTGCTCACCCGCCACAGCCTCACCACCATCATCGAACACTTCGCCATCATCCCCGGTGATGCCCGTACACCCCTCTCCAAAAAGACCCTCTTCTTTCCCCGCTATCACCAACTTGATGTGGTGCGACGACTGCTCACCCATGCCAAAACCAACGGCGTTGGGCACAAATACTTAATTCAGCACTCCGCCGGATCGGGCAAATCCAACTCCATCACCTGGACGGCATACCAACTGATCGAACTCTATGCCCCCGGTGCAGACTTACCCCTGTTCAACTCTGTGGTCGTCGTTACCGATCGCCGCATTCTCGACAAGCAGATCCGGGACAACATCAAAAACTTCTCTGAGGTCAAAAACATCATTGCCCATGCCGAAAGCTCTGCCGACCTTAAAGCGGCATTAGAAACGGGCAAACGGATCATCATCACCACCGTTCAAAAGTTTCCCTTTATCGTGGCAGGGGTGGAGGATCTTTCCGACCGAAACTTTGCCATCATTATCGATGAAGCCCATTCCTCCCAGAGCGGGCAAGCCGCCGACAAAATGAACATGGCGCTAGGGTCTGAAGACGAAGACCCCGAAGACACCCAAGACAAAATCCTCAAGGCAATGGAGGGGCGAAAACTCAGCAAAAATGCCTCCTATTTCGCCTTCACCGCCACCCCCAAAAACGCCACCCTGGAAAAGTTTGGACAACAGACCCCAGAGGGTAAGTTCGTTCCGTTTCATCTCTATTCCATGAAACAAGCGATCGAGGAAGGCTTCATCCTGGATGTGCTGGCAAACTACACCACCTACCGCAGTTACTACGAAATCCAAAAATCCATCGAAGACAATCCCCTGTTCGACACCGCCAAAGCCCAACGGAAGCTACGGGAAAAGGTAGAAGGACACTACCAAACCATCAGCACCAAAGCCGATGTCATGGTGAACCATTTCTTGGAGAGCGTCTGGAAACCTAAAAAACTCAAAGGTCATGCCAAAGCAATGGTTGTAACCCGCAACATCGAATCTGCGATCCGCTACTTCTTTGCCATCCGCGAGATTTTGAAACGGGAGAACGCACCCTTTGGAGCGATCGTCGCCTTCTCTGGCAAAAAGACCATCGACGGTAACGAGTACACCGAAGACATTCTCAATGGCTTCCCCGGCAAAGACATCCCCGACAAATTCAAAACCGACGACTACAGAATCCTGGTGGTTGCTAACAAATTCCTCACCGGATTCGATGAACCCCTGCTCCACACCATGTATGTGGATAAGAAATTACAATCCGTCCTAGCCGTCCAGACCCTCTCGCGCCTCAACCGCTGCAACAACAAGATGGGCAAAGCCGATACCTTTATCCTCGATTTCTACAATACTATTGAGGAAATCAAAACCGCCTTCGATCCCTTCTATACCGCAACCTCACTGAGCCAAGCCACGGATGTTAACGTCCTCCACGATCTCAAAGAGAGCCTAGATGAGGTAGGGGTTTATGAAGGGGACGAAGTGGAAACCTTCAACGATCGCTTCTTCAGCAGTGCTCCCGCAGATCAACTCAGCCCCATCATTGACGTTGCCGCCAACCGCTTCAACAAAGAACTCGAACTTGAAGAAGAAATCAAAATCGACTTCAAGATCAAAGCCAAACAGTTCGTCAAAATCTACGGGCAGATGGCTTGCATCATGCCCTTCAATAATATCCACTGGGAAAAGCTCCACTGGTTCCTCAAATTCCTCATCCCCAAACTGTTAGTCAAAGATCCAGACCAGGATCAACTAGATGAACTACTCAACAGCGTTGATCTTTCCACTTATGGTTTGGAACGGGTAAGGCTGAATGAAACGATCGCCCTCGAAGATCAGGAGTCTGAAGTTGATCCGCCAAACCCTAACATGCGAGGCTATCGCAGTGATGAACCGCAACGAGATCCCCTCGATGAGATTATCGCCGCCTTCAACGATCGCTTCTTCTCCGGTTGGGATGTCACCCCCCAAGAACAGCGAGTCAAAATCCTCAGCATTGCCCGCTATGTGCGGGAAAATCCCAAATTTAAGGAGCAATTCCAAAACAACCCAGATGAACAAAACCGTACAATCGCCATGAAGGAGTTTATCAAACAAGCCTTGATCCAACGTCGTAGACAAGACCTAGAACTCTACAGAATGTATGCTTCTGATACTGATTTTGAGCGCACCTTTGATGCTGGCATTATTAACCTATTTTCCCGCCTCACCCCCGATCAATTGGATGACCTGTTGAGTGCATAACTCATGCAGACTAAGGAGACGGGACAAATTAATCATATTGACGATTGAACAATACGTTTCGCCAGCGGCCATAGCGTCCCAGAGCCAACAGGGGGAAGTAGTGCTGATAGTAGTGGTATTTCAGGTAAAAATGGCCCGGAAAGCCGGTGCCGGTGAAATAGTCTTCATTCCAACCACCCCTGGGCAGTTGGGTCGCCACTAGGTACTGCACCCCCCGATCGATGCTGTCCCAGTGAAAATCTTGGGTGGCACTGCCCGCCGCCAGTAAGCCAATTAAAGCCCAAGCGGTTTGGGAGGCGGTACTGTCCCCTTCCCGTTTCTTTTGGGCATCG
>DALYGI010000265.1:0-6285 GCA_031971595.1 Prochlorotrichaceae cyanobacterium CTOTU29312 | reverse complement strand
ATTTTTAAGAAGCGATCGTTAAATTCCCAGAACTGTTTGAGTTGGGGTTGGGCCTGTCCCACAAAACTCTCCGCCAACTTATCCGGATCCGTAAACGCTACTAACTTGCCCGCATCATTGATAATAAACACCGCCCCCGTCTGAGCTAGGTCTAGGGTCGCTAAATAATTAGAAATTTGTCGAAGTTCAAAGGAAATACTAATCACCCCTAAAAAGGGTTCCTTACTCCCCGGTTTCTGATAGGTAATACTAGAATCTAGACCAACCGCATTCCCCGTTTTAAACACATACAAATCCGTCCACACATCTTCACCAGGTTTAGCGGCCGCTGCGGTATAGAAGGGTCGCGCAGGGGCATAATAGACCTCTGATGTTTTGGTCGTTTCCGTTTCTTCAACTCCCCATTCTGTAACCTGATAGGTCACGATCGTTTTTAAGGCTGTAGCTAAATTAGCGGGCCAGGTTTCCGTTTTGAGATATTCCTTAATCAGGGACTCTCTTTGTTGTTGAATTTCTGCTTGACGACTTCCCACGGAAGCCCGTTGCCCTAAAGGGGTATCCCATTGACGGGTAATCACATTAAAAAGACCATCCGGCCGCCGTTGTACCCCCACATAATCACCATTGGCATAGCCTAACTGCACCCACGTAAAATTAGAATTTGCCTTTAAGAGACTTAGATAAAAATCCTGTTGTTGGTTTAAGTTATAGGGATCAACTAAGCCCTGATCAAAGACATCCCTAATTAAATGCTTCGCTGATAGCACATTATCAAAAATACGCTCCACTTCCTGACTGGTTCCCCGAATCACTTCTTCATTCAACTGAGACACCACACTATCCGTATTTCGCTGGGAGGTTAACACCCAAGGAATATGCACCATCGCGGCAGTGGTACTCACAATCAGTAAAACGACCCCTGTTAGTGTTGCCTTCAGGCTCAATCCTTGGAAACCTTTGCCGGAAGCTTTGGATAGGAGAGTTTGAGAAAATGAGGAATCTTCAGAAACGGGCATAGGGAAAAGGAAGGACAGGGTTTATAGGGAGTTGATACGGATTATGCTTTGGGCTTAGCTGGATTGGGCTTAACTTTTGGTATTACTGAAGGCGGATGTAGGCAAGGCAGACGTACACAAACCCCTTGGTCTAGAGCCCGTGGCCAGGGGAACGTCCGAGGAAGAGTATCCTGATTTCGCATTGGGAAGCCGTTAAGCTTCACAGATAACCTTAACATTTGTTGCCATTTTGTTGTCATTGCCTCTGGTCTTTTCGCTGAACTTTTGCACTTTAGGATTGGGTGTACCTTTCAAAGCCAAAAAATTAAGGGTAGAGTGGGGCATCCTGGGCTGGCATCCCCTGGCATCTGGGGTAAACCCTCACTTTCCGGGGTTTATCAGGAACCATTCCGTTAGATACTGTACAGCGATCTCCAGTGTGGTCAGGTTTTTGTTGCTCCCCGTTAATTCTCTTTGAGCGTATGACAGGCCGTTTTTTTCGGTTTTATCTCACCAATATTTCCGCAGGGTTAGTGGCAGGGCTCGTCACCCTGACCTACAGCATCTCCTATGCCGCTTTAATTTTTTCGGGGGATCTGTCTCCCTATCTCCCCCTGGGAATTAGTAGCGCCTTAACGGGAGCGGTGATTTTAGGGGTTGTGGTAGCCCTCACCAGTTCCTTGCCCTTTGTGATTGCCGGGCCTGATGGCAATGCGGCGGCCCTGCTGGCCCTGATGGCGGGGAATATTGCCCAAGGGCTAACCGCCGCTAATCAGGAAGCACAGATTGCCGTTACGGTGTGGGCTTCGATCGCCCTGAGTACGGTTTTAATGGGGCTTTCCTTGTTTTTGATGGGGCGGCTCCAGCTAGGGCGATTTATTCGGTTTATTCCCTATCCGGTTTTAGGGGGGTTTTTGGCGGGGGTTGGACTCCTGCTCACCCAGAGGTCATTTACGGTGATGACCGGCAAATCCTTAACCTTTAGCAATTTGCCCTTTCTTCTGGGTCGATCCCACCTGCTGCTCTGGCTGCCGGGTCTCGCCTTAGCGATCGTTTTGACGCTGGTTTTGCCCCGCTACAAAAAGTTTTGGGTCTTACCCGGAATTTTAATTGGCGGGATGGGCTTAATTCACCTGGGGTTACGGCTCTTTGGGTTAGATCTAGAAGCTGCGATGGCGGGGGGCTGGTTATTTCAGAGTTTCCCAAGCACCAATCCGCTCCTCCCCTGGCAAACCCTCTCCTGGCAGCAAATTGACGGCTTTAGCCTCAGCCAACAAACCGGCAATTTATTCACCCTCTTCGCGGTGGTAGCCATTACCATTTTGCTCTGTGCCACCAGTTTAGAAATGGCCACGGATCAGGATATGGATCTGGATCAGGAATTGTGTGCCGCTGGCATTGCCAATACGATCGCCGGGTGTTGTGGGGGCATGGTGGGGCACCTGTCCGTTAGCCGTAGCCTACTCAACCGGGCCGCCGGAGCAACCCATCCCCTGGCGGGCATTGTGGCCGGTTGTTTTTGTGGGGGCATGGCTTTTTTCGGGGAAAAGTTATTGTATTACGTGCCCCGATCGGTTCTGGGTGGATTATTGCTTTATTTGGGACTGAGTTTGTTGGTGGAATGGCTCTATGATGCCTGGTTTAAACTCTCCCATTTAGACTACGCCCTCATTGTAACGATCGTTTTGGTGGGGGCGCGGTTTGGCTTTTTAGAAGGGGTCGGCGTGGGCTTAATTATTGCCTGCTTAATGTTTGCCATTACCTATAGCCAGCTGCGGGTTATTCGCAACACCTTAACGGGATTGACCTATCAAAGCAAATTTAAACGATCGCTTCACGAACAACAGCGCTTACAAAAACAAGGCCATGAAATCTGGATTTGTTTACTTCAGGGCTATTTATTCTTTGGAACCGCCTATAATTTGCTGCGACGGATTCGCCAACGGCTAAGGGATCCCCACGAGCCTAAAATTCGTTTTTTAATCCTAGATTTTCGGTTAGTCACCGGCTTAGATTCCTCCGCTGTCAATAGTTTTATTAAACTCAGAAACCTAGCCACTGCTCAGGGGTTATTCTTAATTTTCACAGACCTCACCCCTGCCATGCAGCAACGCCTGCGGGGGAGCCAAAGCGTGATCACGGCGGAGGATCCCACCTGTCAGGTCTTTTCCGATCTGGATCGGGGCGTAGAATGGTGCGAAGGTCAAATTTTGGAAGAGTCCCAATTGCGTCGCAAACGGTTTATGCCCATGGCTATTCAATTGGAAGATTTCTTTACAGACACTAGTTGCATCCGTCCCTTCTTAAAATACCTAGAGCGCCATAAGCTGGCGGAAGGAGAAGTTTTATTTGCCCAAGGAGAGCCCGCCAACGCCCTCTACTTTTTGGAATCCGGCCAAATTTCCCTTTTCCTCTTTCAGGAAGATGGCCAAAGCACCCGGCTCCAGACCAGTAGCGCAGGCACGGTTTTAGGAGAAGTGGGATTATACCGTCAGGCCCCCCACAGTGCCGCCGGAGTTGCGGATCAGCCCAGTCGGCTCTATAAACTCTCCAGAGAAGCCCTCCAGACCATGCAAACGGAAGACCCCCATTTAGCCGCCGCTTTTCATGCCAGTATTGCCCATTTACTAGCAGAGCAGGTGGTGCAGGCCACCGCCGGGGTTGAGAATCTGTTGACCTAATCACCCTCTTGAATGAATTGAATATGAATTTATGATCGATCTTCAAAGTATTACCATTGCCGATCGCACTATCCAATTACGATCGGATCCTTCCGTGTGGGCTCCTTACAGTGCCTTTGATATGCTAAGAACCCTCCACCAACAGGGTAAGTTTGAGGGGCTAGAAAATGCCCATGTTTTAGATTTTGGCACCGGATCCGGAATTGTAGGAATTTTCTGTGGCTTGATGGGGGCTGCATCCATTACCCTCCTAGATTATTGCGAAAAGGCCGTGATGATTGCGGCGGAAAATGCAAAATTAAACGGCTTAAAGGATGTCACGGTGATTCAAAGCGATCGGTTTAGCCAACTCGATCGCCAAGACTACGATCTCATTATTAGTAACCCGCCGGTACAACCTTGGCTTTATACCGATCTCTCCGATCAGGAACATCGCCCCAGGGTAGAAGCCTGGAACGAGGCGGGGGCCGATGGCCGGTTAGTGTTAGATAGTTTACTCAAGGAAGGAAGACAGTACCTAAAACCGGGGGGGCGTTTAATTACCTCGTCTTCATCCCGTCATGGCCATCGTCAAACCCAAGCCTTACTCAACACCTACTGGCCGGAGCAGTGGCAGGAAATTTATGCCATGGAATATCCCCTTTTGCCCAGTTATCACGGCCCCTATTTACCCAGTTGGCAAACGATGCAGGTTCAGGATTTGGATCTGCGGATGTATCAGAAAACCCCTCAGGATCAGCCCTATGCCTATCAGATGCTTCAGGGCAAAGGCACCCTCCTAACGATCGCCGATGAAGTGGTTACCCGTTGGCAAGTTTTTGGGAATCGCTGGGTGGCGGTGGATGAGCAGGGGCAGGAAGTGGTGCCCCAACCGGCGGTGGTGCCGGAGATGAATGAATTTTCAGTGAGTTCCGAGTGGCTCTACCTCTATTATTTACTGGAAGCAGTTAAGTCCGGGAACTAGGGATAGACATCGGTGTTCCCATACACCCAACTAGAAGGGAAGAACGGAACTTAGTGTGGATCTCTTCCCTTCCTCCGTAGAGGGGCATCACAGGTTTATTTACAAGAATTGTTCGATAACTGTAAAGAAATGTGAAGAAATAAGCCCGATCGCAGGAATTTTTCCGTAAAGGGGGCAGTCCGAAGTGTTTCCTTTTATATATTGCGCGTTTTGTACGCTCAAGGATTTTGCTATTCGCGTTAAAAAGCTTCCCTTTTTCTGATTTACCGTGCATCCTAGATTTATCTGAAACCTCCGCCGATCCTATGACTTCCGAGACTATCTACACTGCCATCAGCTTTGCCCCGGTGCAGGGCTTTATCGAAAAATCCCGCAAGCTCCGGGATCTGTATGGAGCTTCTCTGATCTTGTCGTACTTGAGCCAGAAGATTGTTGAGAAAGCAGAAGAAGGCAGTGTCATTTCCCCTGGATTGATTGATCATCAGGAGGGAATGCCGAACCGTATTTTGGTGAAGGGCGAGTTAAGCCGAGAGGTTGTAGAAAAAGCCCTGTTAGGAGAGTGGCGGAAAATCTTAAGGATTTGTCGGGAATGGGTTGAGGACAATATTGGAATTTCCAAGAATGAATATCGCTACTGGTCAGGAGAGTGGGAACGATGGGGCAGTTATACCTGGGAGATTTTTATCGGTTGGGGGCGACCTGACCCTAAGGATCCTAAGAAAAAGTTAATTCAGGCAGCAATGGAAGATCTGGAAACTCGTAAGCTGAAGCGGGACTGGACTGCTATCAATTGGGTAGGCGAAAGTTCAAGTTTAAGTGGAACTGATGCGATCGTTTGGCATGGATTGGGACAGGAGCTTGATCCGATTACCTTGTTGAATAAAGATGAAAAAAGACGTTTATCTAAAGATGAACAGCAGAAGCTCACAGAGAGTAGAAAGCAACAGTTTAAGGGAGAAATGGAACTTTTTTATTATCGATTGGCATGGAGGTTGGACAATCCCGATCGCAAGGTCTTACCTCCGTTTCCAAATCTTGAGAAATTGAAAGAACATGAAAGAAAAAGTGAGGAAACACAGGATGATTTTGGTAAGTATATTTCTCCCAATGAACGTTTAAGTATTCCTGAACTGGTCAAGCGTTTAGTTACCTACGAAGCGATCGCTGAAGATATTGGTATGCTTTGGCTTGAAGAAGGCTTTACTGAGATTGCCCGAATGCCCAAAAAAGGTCTGGATAAGGGGCGTTGGACAGGATGGTTTATAGGAGATGGAGACGAAATTGGTAAAAAATTAAAAGGTCTTGCAGCCAGTAACGATGAGGATAAGCTACAGGAATTTAGTACATCTATGCGAAACTGGGGAATTGACTTCAAGAATCAGTTTTCAGAAAGCTTGGGACGTATAATTTATGCGGGTGGAGATGATTTCTTAGGTGTACTTTATTCTGATAAAAAGAGACCTCCTCTTGAAGCATCTGCGGCACTTCAGTGGTTACTAAAATTACCTGATCAATGGAAAGACTTGAAAGCTCAATTTAGAGACAACTTAAATATTGAGATGTCCTACAGCGTCGGTTTTGTTTGGGCGGGACATAGTGTCCCTCAGCGAGATGTTTTGCAACACTGTCGAGAGGCGGAAAAGCG
>DALYGI010000264.1:0-6292 GCA_031971595.1 Prochlorotrichaceae cyanobacterium CTOTU29312 | reverse complement strand
GAAGTCCTCACTACAAGCAGATCAGCCCAAAAATTTGGATGCTTAACAGCTTATCCCCAGAAACGCAGAAACCGGGATCTTGGCATTTTGGATCCTCAAATCCTGGATCCTGGATCCTCAAATCCTGGATCCTCAAGGGACTCTAATCTTGTGTGGATTTATGAACAAAGCCTTTAGCCTTTTCCAAAACTCTGTTATATTGACCCCTATCTCTATGAAAGTGGTTGAGGAGCTATGGTTAAAAGGATTCAGTGGATCCCAGGATCCCTCTTAATGCTCTCTAGTTTCTATCTTTTTGCTCACCTAGGGATTCGGCCAAGTGTAGCCCAACTCACGGAGTCTGAGAGCCCCTCTCCTAGTGCGGAGGAAGAGGCGATCGAGGAGGAGGTCTATGTTCCCGTTACAGAAGCTTTAATTCAAGACATTCGCATTGTTGGGAGTACGGTTTTTAGTCCTGAACAATTGGGCGCAGTGGTGGATCCCTACAAGGGACAAACCTTGAGTGTGGAGCAACTCAAAGAACTGCTCCAAGCGGTTACTCAACTGTATCTCAACGAGGGCTATTATACCTCCCGTGCAATTTATCCAGAGCAGACCCTCAGTGAGGGGATTTTAACGATCGAAATTAAGGAAAAGCCCGTGAATGTGCGGGTAGAGTGGCAAGGTAAGAATCGCCTCAGCGATCGGTTTGTGAGCGATCGTTTGCGCTCTACCACCCCCTTAAATGTTCCGGCGATCGAAGATGAACTGCGCGTCCTCAGGGATGACTCCCGGCTGGCCACGGTGGAAGCAACCCTGCGCCGCAACGATCAGGCAGAGTCCGATGAACTGGTGGTTCAAGCCACCGAAGCCCGGAATTTTTTCGGGGAATTTAGTACGGATAATTATTCCGCCCCCAGTTTAGGAGGAGAGCGGCTCGGAGTTCGTTTTGGGTTGCGAAACCTATCGGGCATAGGGGATAGCATTACCGCTGACTATAAGGCAGCCACCAGTGGCGGATACCACAGCTTAGACCTCAATTACGAAATCCCCTTGAACAGTCGAGGTGGTGCCCTTCAAGTCAGCAGTGCCTTTGATTTTAGTAAAGTCACCGCAGGGGAATTTGAAGCCCTAAACCTCCGGGGAGAACGATCGCGTTATGAAATTGCCTACCGTCAGCCCCTGCGAAAATCATCCCTAGAAGAATTTGCCCTCTCCGCTGGTTTGATCTACACCACCGGGACAACCTTTGCCTTTGGCACACCCACCCCCTTTGGCTTTGGGGCCGGAGCCGATGGTAACACCCGTACCACCGTCTTACGCTTCAGTCAGGACTATCTGCGGCGAGACAAATGGGGGGCCTGGGTCGGTAGTTCTAACTTTAACTTTGGCTTAGGTATTTTTGATGCCACAGAAAATGCTCCTCCCACTCCCGACGGACAATTCTTTAGTTGGTTAGGACAATTTCAGCGGGTGCAGCGTTTAAGTCAGCAACATTTATTAATCGCTCAATTAGATCTTCAATATAGTCCTAATACCCTCTTACCCTCCGACCAATTTGCGATTGGAGGTGGGCAATCTCTGCGGGGCTATCGGCAAAATGTTCTGCTGGCGGACAATGGCTTCCGATTTTCCGTTGAAGATCGTATTACCCTGATGCGAGATGAGGCGGGTTTACCCTCCGTTCAAATTGCGCCCTTTTTAGATCTGGGAGCCGCCGTTAACACTAAAAATAACCCCAATTCCCTCAGCCAAAATCAAAATGTCCTGGCGGGCATTGGCATTGGTTTTCTCTGGGATCCTCGCCCCGATTTTAGTATTCGCTTAGATTATGGCTATCCCTTAGTTGATGTAGATGCAGGGGATAATATTCAGGATCAAGCCCTTTACTTCAATGGCTCCTTTGAATTCTAGTTTCCTTCCTTGTGGAGACTTAAGTTCTACCCTCATAGTTCTTGCCTCATAGTTCCTTGATCAGATCAAGGACTTTTAGCCTACCCCTCAATACCTTAATTCTTTACTTTTACCGATCGTTCTGAGGAGTGAAACAACCATGATTTTTCGGACTTTCTTGCTCAAACCTTTATCGCTGTTAACCTTACCCCTTACAGCCCTATCCTTACTCTTAATCAGTGGTGAACGGATCTCCGCCCAGCCCATTGTTCCAGCCAACGATGGCACCGGAACGATCGTTTCTCCCGATGGTAACACCTTCAATATTCAAGGGGGACAATTATCCGCCGATCAAGCCAATTTATTCCATAGTTTCCAACAATTTGGCCTTAACCCCGATCAAATTGCCAACTTCCTCTCCCAGCCCAATATTCGCAACATTTTAGGGCGAGTGGTAGGCGGTGATCCCTCCGTTATCCAAGGACTGATTCGCGTCAGTGGTGGCAATACCAACCTCTACTTAATGAACCCCTCCGGCATCGTCTTTGGCCCCACCGCCCGCTTGGATGTCCCAGCCAACTTTGCCGCCACTACCGCCACCAGCATCCAATTCGATCGGGAATTCTTCAACGCGATCGGATCCAACAATTACTCCGCCCTCAGTGGCAACCCCAACGCCTACGTCTTCAGTAGCAAAACTGGGGATATTATCAACGCCGGGGAACTGAACCTCGAACCCGGAAAAGTTCTCACCCTAATCGCCAACACCGTCACCAATACTGGCGAAATCAGCACCGAAGGCGGTCAAGTGATCCTCGCCTCCATGCCCGAACCGGGAGTGGTGCGCCTGAGTCAACCCGGTCAAGTTCTCAGTGTGGAATATGAAGTGGGAGACTCCGCACCCACGGACACCCCCATTTCCGTCGCCCATCTCAGCGAAATCCTCAACCAGACCCAAGACTACGATCTGGGCTTTACCTTAAACGCCGATGGTTCCGTGCAACTCAGCGTCTCCCCCATCAAAATTGCCCCCAACCCCGGCACCACGATCGCCTCTGGAAGTATTGACGTATCCGGTGAAACCGGCGGACAGGTGAGCGTTTTAGGGGAAACCATTGCGGTTATTGATGCGGATATTGATGCCTCCGGCACTAACCTGGGGGGAGTCATTCACATTGGAGGCGAGTTACAGGGGCAAGGTACAACCCCCACCGCTCAACGCACAGTTGTAGATTCTAACTCCATCCTCAACGTGGATGCAGTGGAGCAGGGGAACGGGGGAGAAGCGATCGTCTGGGCAGATGGGCGTACAGACTTTGCGGGAACCATTAGTGCCAAGGGAGGAGCCAATGGCGGCGATGGTGGTTTTGTAGAGGTTTCGGGTAAAGACTCCCTGGGCTTTACAGGTACAGTGGATACTACTGCAACCAATGGGCGTGTGGGTACATTACTTCTCGATCCAACTAACATCACGATCGTAGATGGCACCTCTCCTCAACCCGATGATTCAGAGATTAGTGATGATAACGTGATTAATGCCAACGATCGATCGGGGCAGGATCTCACTCTTTCAGAAGGACAAATCGAATCCTTACTTTTTCGTTCGGGTGTATCTCTGGCAGCTACTAACAATATAACGATCGCTGACCTGACGGATAATACCCTGGGCCGTTCCATTGGTAACTTAACCATTACCGCCGATGCGGATAACAGTGGAGCGGGTTCTGTCACGATGACCAGTGGAGATACGATCGCCATTGGTGGAAATATTAACCTTTCCGGTGCTAGTTTGACTTTAGGGGGATTACAGTCTTCCGGGACAATTAACCTCACTGCTTCTAACGGAAATGCGTCTTTAAATGGCTTTGTTTCTGGCAATGGTGTTACGCTAACATCAGTGGGTAACATTACCACTAGCTCTGGTCTCAGTTCTGGTGCCGGACAAAATTTAAGCCTCACCAGTTCCGCCGGAGCGATCGACACGCGAGCAGGAAGCCTAAGCACATCCTCCAGTTCTGGGAGTACAGGAAACATCACCCTAGATGCTGCTGGAAATATTCAAACTGGGGGGATTAGCACTGCCTCCTCCACTTCCAGTAGTGGCACTATTTCCTCCGTCAATGCGGGGTCTGTGCAAATCACCAGTCGCAGCGGATCGATCGATACCAGTTCAACAACCACCAGTAGTAGTGGTAACGTGAGCGGTGGTATTAATAGTTCGTCATCTTCTGGAACGGGTGGTGCAGTTACCCTTCAGGCTGCTCAAAATGTTACGGTGGGAACGATCGATAGTTCCGGTGCAACCGCAGGGGGCAATATCACAGTGCAGGCAGAAACTAGCATTACCACTGGAGCGGTCAACAGTAGCAGCACCCTGGGTTCTGGGGGAGATGTCTTGCTGGATCCCACAGGAGATATTGAGGTTGATAGCATCAATACCCAAGGGGGAACGCAGTTAGGTAGTTCCAGTGCTTCCAGTGCTTCTAGTAGCGTTACCGGGGGAGACGTAACGATCGTCACCAAGAGTAACTTCCGCGCCTTAGGTAGCTTTATCGATCAAAATGGCATTAACGCCAGTATTTCTACTGCTGCACCCGGTGGGGGGGGACGCATCAGCATCAGTCACGGAAAAACGTACTTTACTATTGGTCAAGCCCTATCTCCAGGCAGTGGCAACGGTGTGGTAGGAGCCCTTACCAGCGGTAATTTCACCATTTTCCCCTACAACATCGATCCCACCAGTGCTGCTGCCTTAGCGAACGGTAATCCTTTCTTGATTGCACCAAAAGAGGGCTATCGGTTCACAGAACGTTTCCCCACCTTAGAAAATGGCTTCAATGATGCCATCGGAGCGATCGGTATCTTCTCTGTAGATTCTACTTGCCAGGGTGACAATTGCAACCCTCCCCCCAAACAAACCTGTGAAGATGTGGGGGACTGCCCCGTAAATGGGCCCTCAAACCCTGATAACCAGATCTTAAGTATTGACGAAGCGCGGGACATTTTAGCCCTGGTAGAACAACGCAGTGGCATCAAACCTGCCCTCATCTACGTTAGTTTCCAGTCTCCAGACTTTCAACTGCGCCCCAGTGAAGACCAATTCACCCAAAACGAGTCCCGCTACTCAGAGCAGTACGAAAACTACCTCAACGTACCCGATCGGACTGACGGTGTACCCCTCAACCTAGAGCCTAGTGATCAAGATATTTTGCAACTGCTTGTGGTTACCTCCTCCGAAGAGCCATTTTTGATTTCTGTGCCCGGAGCAACCCGCGATCGGGTCGTTTTCAATGGGGGACGGATGTTAAATTCTATTGTCCGCCAGGAACCGGAGGGGGCCTATCTACGATCGTCTCAACAACTGTATAGCCAACTAATTGAGCCCATTAGTGCGGTTTTAGAGGAACGCAGCGTCGAAAATCTGGTCTTCATCATGGACAACAGCCTGCGGTTATTGCCCCTAGCTGCCCTCCACGACGGACAACAGTACCTCATTGAAAAATACAGTGTGGGACTCATGCCCAGTCTCAGCTTGACCGACACCCGCTTTGTAGACATCAAAGAAGTGGGGTTACTGGCCATGGGAGCCGATACCTTTAGTGATGAAGCGCCCTTGCCCTCCGTCCCCACGGAGCTATCCGTCATCTCCGAGCTTTGGAACGCTCCGGCCCCACTCCTCAACGATCGGTTTACCCTCAGTAACCTACGCTCTGCCCGTGCCAATCAACGCTACGGCATTTTGCACCTCGCAACCCACGGCGACTTTAACCCTGGGGCTGCCAATCAGTCCTACATTCGCTTTGGCGATGGTCGCGTCACCCTAGACCAGTTGCGAACCCTCAGGCTCTATGACCCCACCGTAGAACTCATGGTATTGAGTGCCTGTCGGACTGCGGTAGGCAACCCCGAAGCCGAACTAGGCTTTGCCGGACTAGCCCACCAGGCCGGGGTTAAAACTGCCCTAGGTAGCCTGTGGTATGTGGGCGATCAGGCCACCCTTAGCCTAATGAGCAGTTTCTACGCTAACCTACGCAATGCTCCCATCAAAGCCGAAGCCCTGCGACAAGCCCAACTGGCCATGTTACGAGGGGAAGTAAGCCTAGAAGGGGGTAACCTTCGGATTGAACAAGGAGACACAGAGCAGCAGTTTCCCCTTCGAGGTGAAACCCTGGAAGCGATCGAAGCCCTCCCGGTGGATCTGAAACAGCCCTATGCTTGGTCAGCCTTTACGATGATTGGTAGCCCCTGGTAGGAGTGGTTAGTGTGGAGTGACGAAGTGGTTAGTGGCCAGTAGGGCCTGGCTAACCACTAATCACTAATTCAAACTCAAAACTCAACCATCAACCCTCAAAACTCAACCCTCCGCTAAGCTGCTAGGATAAACTCACTCCATACCTTTTCGATCGCTGTGTCTTCTTCT
>DALYGI010000263.1:0-6352 GCA_031971595.1 Prochlorotrichaceae cyanobacterium CTOTU29312 | reverse complement strand
CTCCAAGCCCTGCAACTCTTGGTAAACTGGAAGATAATGCTAGATACCACCAATCTTTTTACAACGGAAGAGGAGGAAACGCTCATGGCTCTATCTCAAGCGTATTTGGAATGGGAGCAACGGACAAAGGAGGAAGGCCATCAGGAAGGCCGCCAAGAAGGCCGTCAGGAAATTCTGGAACGAACTCTAAACAATCTCTTTCAAATTCGTTTTGGAGAGGTTGATGAAGCCTTGCAAGGGGTTATTCAACAGATTTTGCACTGGTCTAATGAGGAATACGATCGTTTCTTTCCTCAACTGTTGACTGTATCCCGTGAAATCTTAGTCCAATCCGTGACGGATATTCCCCCAGAGGACTAATCCGAGACAGGGCATTCAACCCGATGTTTAGACCAATGTTTAGATTGCATTAGTCCCCCCCTACGATGACCTCTGCCGCATTGCTTAAATTGCCCCCATATCCCTATGTCTAAACCCGTTTATCCATCCAATGCCCATCCCCAAAAGCCTGTTGTCCTTCAGCGATCGTCCCGATTCTGGTCAGCGATCGTTCAAGGGCTACTGATCACCAGTCCACTTTGGGGGCTGATTCGTCCTGTGGTGGCGGCTCCGACTCCCCCCGGAACGATCGATAACACGGCGACGGGTAGTTTTATTGATACCTCTACGGATAACCCTACGGATAACCCGGTTAATATTTTCTCCAATACCGTCACGGTCACGGTGGTAGAAGTCGCAGGGATTACGATCGTCTCCCAAACCCCCATCGAAGCCACTCCCGCCCAAGCAGGGACAAACGCGGGAACCTATCAAAGTATTGCGGGCATTCATGCAGGGGATTTGGTCTACTTTGACTTTGTGTTAACCAACGTGGGCAACGATCCCACTGCCTTTTTTATTCCAGCGGCCCCTGCTAGTGTCACGGGTGGAACGTTTAATAGCACGAACGCCCCTATCCAAATTATTGCGGTCGATCCCGATGGGACGGGTACGGGGTACAGCACCATTACCAACCTCAATGGCAGTAATGGCCCTTTTAACGTCACCACCGCAGGCACCACCATCACCCTCCTGGGAGCCACCAATGGCTATCTTCCCCCCGATGCTACCGTGACCGTGCGTGTGCCCATCAGAATTACCGAAACCACCGTCGGCAATACGATCGCGGTGGTACTGGGGCAAACCCCCACTGTGGGCGATCAGAACGTCACCTATGTAGCAGGCACTAACGATGTGTACACCGCTGATTTAGCAGATGGCACCACCAATCCCTACACCAGCCCTGCTACTCCCTCCGAAACTGCTGGTGCTCCTGTGGGAGGCGAAAAAGAGGCCAGTGCCCAAAGTACCGTCACCCTTGCTGATCCTAACGTAGACTTTGGGGATGCCCCAGATACCACAACTGGTACCGGAGCCAATGACTACCAAACCACGATCGGCGATACTTTAAGCACCAGTGATGACGGCGCACTCCATAGCATTAATACCAACTTAAAAATGGGCACCAATGCCCCTGATGCTGATAATGGCACTTTACAAAATACCAACGCTGACGCTGACGATACTCCGGGAACCGATGATGAAGATGGCGTTACATTACCCAGTATCTTCAACATCACCACAAGTTACACCGCAACGGTAAACCTCACCAACACGATCGGCTCTGGTGCCTATTTAGTAGGCTGGATTGACTTCGATCGGGATGGTATTTTTGAACTATCTGAAGGGATTGCCTACGACTCAGATGGCAATGCAGGGAATGGTATCACTCCAGTGGCTACCGGCACGACCAATACTAATGTCAGCCTCGACTGGACAGGCTTATCCGGTCTCACCGCTGGCACCACCTATGCTCGTTTCCGCTTGAGTGATAGCGCGAGTTTAACCCCCTCTACTGCTACGGGCTTAGTGGGGAATGGGGAAGTGGAAGACTACGCCCTCACGATCCAAAGCGCTCAAGACTATGGGGATGCACCGGATACGGGAGCAGCTACAGGGGCGGGCAACTATCAAACCACCAGTAGTGATGGGGGGGCGAGCCAAGCGGTCAGTACATCCCTCCGACTGGGAACTCAGGCAGACGACGACACCGGACTTCTACAAAATACCAATGCCGATGCGGATGATACCAACAATATTGACGATGAAGATGGCGTAACGACCCCGATCGTCTTTACCCAACAAAGTAACTCTGTTTATGTCGTTCCCGTTGCCGTTACCAATAGTTCCGGTAGTGATGCCTTTTTAAGGGGGTTTATTGATTTCAATCAGGATGGTGATTTTGCTGATACTAATGAGCAGTCTACCAGTGTACTCACTATTCCGAGCAGTGCTACCAACCCCACAACGTTCTATCTAACCTTTAATAGCGCAGGGGTAAATGCGGCTACCCTCGGCACAACTTACACCCGTTTTCGTTTGAGCAGCGTGAACAGTGATGTTACTAGCTCGGTAGGATCGTCTACCAACCCCGGAGAAGTGGAAGACTATACCGCAACGATCGCTACCCCCCCTAGTGCAGGTACACCCCCTACCTGTCCGAGTGTCAGTACTAAGCTTCAGTGGGGCACTACTAGCACTGCGGACAATTACTATCTCTACAACACAGTATCGGGCACAACCAGTACGGGAACTCTGGGTGGAGGAACAAACCCACAAAGCGTCATTTTTACTGATATTGCAGGGGCACTAGATCTCAGAATGAGTTTTTCTGGAAACACTGGACTGCTAACGGATCAGGGTTCCTTAGGGGGAGCCATTGCAACGAGTAGTGCTCTTTTTGACGGCGGCTTTTCTCCGGCTCAACCTTCCCTGAACTTAAATATCAGTGGCACACGGGATGCTTTTGCCACTACGGTGATTGAGTTCATTGATGCGGCGAATGGGAATGCTCCTGTGGCTGTGGACAGCATTAGCTTTTCTATCTTTGATGTCGATCGCTCTAGTCCCAGTTGGCAAGATCGCGTTGCAGTGCGGGGGTATAACGGCGCAAGTTTAGTTTTACCTAACCTGACTATTTTGCCGAGCAGTGGAGGCGGGCACCGTTTTTATAATGGCTCAGTCAATGATGTTATTGCTACAGGAGGACAGACCAATAATAAACTTCCTGGATCTGAAAATGGTAATGTAGGTGTTCTATTTACCGAGCCAATCACCAGCTTTGAAATTGATTACTATAACGGTTATCAAGCTAACACCTCTTCTGGTGCTCATGGGATTGGTTTAATTGGCAGTATTGACTTCTGCTCCGCAGATTTTGGCGATGCCCCGGATACCTACGGCACGGATCTCACTGCTGCTAATAATGGCGGTGATCCGGTGGGAGCCAGCCATACCTATAATAAACGCTTGAAAATTGGCAATACTGTCCCCGATCAAGAAGCCAATGCCTCTACCCCCTACGACTCTACCGGGGACGATGTTACAGCAGTGGATGATGAAGATACCCTCACGCTTAGCGCTCTGACTACCACTGCTACGACCTATACCCTAGATGTTCCCGTTACCAACACCACGGGAGGAGCAGCAACGCTCCTGGGTTGGATTGATTTCGATCGGGATGGCATTTTCCAAAGTGATGAAGGAACGACGATCGCTGTGCCCACTGGGACGAACAACGCCAACGTCACCTTAACCTGGGACAATATTGGTACCACAGGCCCAAATATCATAGCAGGAGCTAGTTATGCCCGTCTGCGCCTGACCACGGGGACACTAACCACCAGTGATGCTGGGGGAGCCTTTGCGGATGGAGAAGTGGAAGATCATACCATCACAATTACGAACCCCGTCGCCACCACGCCGAATTTACTCTTAGTCAAACGCATTACCCGCCTGATTCGAGGGGAAACGGGGGCAGTAGAAGACTACACCAGCACGATCGTCAATGATGGAGTGGCCAACTCTCAAGACGATAATACTAAATGGCCCACCAATTATTTAGCCGGTGTGATTCAGGTTAACGATGCTCGCCCTGACGACATTGTAGAATATACGATTTATTTCCTCAATGCCGGAGATGCTCCCGCCAACAATGTTCGCATTTGTGACCCGCTCTCACCCTATTTAGACTACATTCCCAACACCTATAGCGGCGCAACTGCAACAGATGGCGGTCTACCCTTTGACCTCGGCCTTCAACTTACCCTCGGCAACAATACCCCTAACACCGTGTATTTAACCGCACAGGATGATACTCCCGATCGGGGTGAGTTTGTCAGTCCTGGGGTGGATCTGACCGGAACTTGTATTGCCGTGACCAATAACAATGGTACGCCCCTGGATCCCTCTGACGATACCACCGGGGCTTTAACTAGTGTGGAGAATACCAACGGTGTAGCGATCGTCAATGTGACCGGAAATGCAGCATGGCAGCCCACACAGGTGGATAAAGTCACCGATCCCACCGATGGGGATGATGATGATGCCTTAGGTTTTATTCGCTTTCGTGCCCAGGTGAAATAAGATTGACTAAGATTTATCTCTAGATCATCATGGAAAAAACTTTACTTCTGAATGCAGAAGAAGTTTGTTATACGAGCTTAGCGCTGGGTAGGCTCTATAATCAACACGCTTTGCAACTAGCCAAAGACATAGCCCTCTTCTCGCCCAAGATTCCTTTTGTAGCCTTAACCGATCGTCCTCACCTATATAAAAATCTCAATGGAGTTCTTGAAATCAAACATACTCCTCAGTCTGTGGGGATTTATCATGATAAACTATTTTGCATTAAAGAAAGCTTATCCCGTTTCAACACTTGTATCTTTTTAGATGCGGATTGCCGTCTGTTAGGGGATTTTGCTCAATCTAGACAATGGAAACCTGGAATTACTGCTAAAAGTTGTTGTAGTCTCCAAAAACATTTAACTAGAAATTCTAAACCTCAGACAGTAAAGGCTTACGAATTAGCCTGTCAAGTTGCCCAGCTTTATAGACTCAATTTGGAAGATGCTAGATTTGTGATTGAAATTGCTTTTATTGTTTCTCACATAGAAGATAGTATCTCAGTATTTATACAAACCTGGGAAGAGATTAGAGATACTTTTGAATCTCAAGGTATTTTTAATGGAGAAGGTATGGCGATCGCCCTAGCCGCCCTACGATCGCAATTACCTATTTATCACTATAATACAGGGTATTTTAATACTCCAGAAGAAGGTATAATTCTATACAAAGACAAATTGTACAATCGGAAGATCGAATTTCTCTCTTCCGAAGATAAAAAATTAATTCTTACTCTTGAAAGCGATCGACAAAAAATTATTAATCCATTCCCAAACGCTTGGTTGAATAAAGCACTAACCAGCTTAGAAAAGCTAAGTTTATTTTTAGGTAAAAAAATTAGATTTTTAAAGTTAAAATTAAAAAAAATCTACTCAAAACTACTCAAAACCTTCATCTCTAAAATATCTAACAAATCATGAAACTAATTTACTGGAGTTATGGTCAAAATTTTGGCGATATGCTAAACCCCTATATCTGGGTCGATCGTCTACTACCCAGATACTTTAACCCTGATTACTTGCCTGAAACTTGTTTTCTAGGGATTGGCACCTTACTCAATGAAAAACGCATTGTAAGTCTTAAAAAATATAAACAAAAAATTGTTTTTAGTACGGGAGTAGGCTACGGTGATATTTGTTCTTTAGATGAAACCTGGAAAGTATATTGTGTACGGGGCCCCCGTAGCGCTGCTGCCTTGAATTTAAATTATAACCTGGGCATTACTGATGGAGCAGCTTTACTGATACCTATTCTTAAAAGTGATCCTAATCCTAAGTTTTATCAAAAGAAATATAAGTATGCTTATATGCCCCACCATGAATTAGCAGGGTTAGGTTGGCAAAGAGCTTGTCAACAAATCGGCTATCAGTATATTGATCCACACTCCCCTGTTGAAATGGTTTTACAACAAATCCAAGAAACAGAAGTCTTACTTGCTGAAGCAATGCACGGAGCGATCGTTGCGGATGCTTTAAGGGTGCCTTGGATTCCTATTGTAACCAATACTTCAATTTTATCGTTCAAATGGTTAGATTGGTGTGACTCTCTAAATTTAGAGTATAAACCATTTCATATAGAGAAATTGCATAACCCGCGTATTGCTAGAGACATACTCACCCCTGCCCGTAAGGTACGAGATTTTTGGCGAATTAGACAGGCCTCTCAGCGGTTAAAACAGGTAGTAAAAGTTGCGAAGCCAATGTTAAGTAGTGAACAATTATTAGATGAAAAAATTGAACAACTACAGCTACATTTAGAGGAACTTAAGAGTAATCTGCCCAGACCCATGTAAACCGATCTCAAAAGTTGCATAATAAAAAACGATCGTTCTGTCCTTAACAATCTGGAG
>DALYGI010000262.1:0-6354 GCA_031971595.1 Prochlorotrichaceae cyanobacterium CTOTU29312 | reverse complement strand
ACAAAAAACGATCGTCCTTCCACTTTAATTAAAGCCAATCAGAACGATCGCTCTTGAAAAGTTATCCCTAACCCGATCGCAATTATCAATCTATATCTGGTTGTTCACCGACTGTTTGCTGAGATGCGTGGCGAACATGGAGAATTCGCACAGTAGAAGAATCATTGGCTTCCAAAATTGTGAACAAAATACGATAAGTGTTTCGGCCTCGACCGTACAGGAGTTGGCGAATTTCTTGACTAAAGTAGGGATTCTCGCGTGCCAATGTACATCGTTTAGGCATTTTCGAGAGAGATTCAATAGCATTAAGCAGACCGCCATACCACTGCTTTGCATATTCTGGTGAGGTTCGTTGGGAGAGTTGTAGGAAAGCCTGATCTGCTTCGGATTCTGCCACACTGGAGATTTCTATTCGATACGTCATGACTGTACACGTAGGCCATATTTGTGACGTTGTTCAGTGGCAAAGTCTCGAAAGGATCGAGCTTGACCTGTCGCAAAATCATCTAAACCACGCTGAATTCCAGCAATCGCTTCTTCAGTGTCTTGCTGTTCCCACTCAATTAACTGAGTTAGCAGTTCGGCAGCGAGTGTATTGATATCTTGACCTTGTTGCTCTGCTCTAGCCTGTAGTCTTGCTTCGATAGATGGGGAAAGGGAAATAGTAATTGCCATATTTGTTACAAAAAGACAAATCTCATGTTTATTCTAGCAAGAATGATCGCTTTTTTCCCCACTTGTCCACTCAACCTAACCCGATCGCTCCTTCACCCCACAAAAAACGATCGTCCTTCCACTTTAATTAAAGCCAATCAGAACGATCGCTCTTCAAAATTATTCCTAACCCGATCGATCCTCCTCCTTACAGAAAAAACGATCGCTCCTGACTAAAAAGAACGATCGCTAGCTTGACGCTGCTGAGAGATAAGTAGGCCAGGCTAAATAAGGGGATCTATCAACTTACGGAAAGGCTGATGAAGGAATCGATCAAGTGAAGTCACTAACATCCAGGATCTTTAAGTTACCCCGCTCATCAGCAACGTAGGCATAGTTCCCCACCACTTGCACTTCTTGAGCATAGCCACTCGTATTGTAGGAGCCAGCGAGGGTAGCCCCAAAGATAACCGTAGGAGTACAGAAAATCTGCCATTTTTAAATACAATACATCACATCAGATACGGATCTCTGATTTCTCGTAGAACGCAGCCCAATCTCTTGATCTGATTTCCCCAGAAACCGGAGATCTGAGAATAGTTGCACATCGCGTTAATCTCTATAATGAGAATGGCTGACTGGATTAGGACAATAAATAATATGGGTGTAAAAATATGGGCGTAGACTCCTCCACCGAACTTCTGCTCAACCGTCTACGATCGGGGCAACGGGCCATGGCGGAATGGCAAGGGGGAGAACTGGCGGTTTCGGCGGTGCCGGGTTCCGGCAAATCTACGGGCATGGCCGCAGCCGCAGCGATCGTTATTGCACGACATCACCTTAATGCCCACCGTTATCTGGTGGTGGTCACTTTCACCCGCTCCGCTGCCTTAAATATCAAAGCTAAAATTCGTCAAAATTTGCAGGAATTAGGGTTACCGCCCACGGGATTTGTGGTATCAACCTTGCACGGTTTAGCGTTACAAATTGCCACGCGCCAGGGCAATGCTTCGGGCATCGATTGGGAGAATAGCACCTTAATTGATCCCAAACGCAGCCATCGCTTGGTACAAAATACGATCGATCAATGGATGGCAGAATCCCCCCACTTGCTCTATCCCCTCATCCACGGGCGACAGTTTGATGGGGAGGAAACGGAACGACTGCGACGACAATCTGTTTTACGCACGGAAGTTTTACCCGACCTCCTCCAAACGATCGTTCATGAGGCGAAAAGCTCCGGTTTACAGCCTCAAGATTTGCAAGTGTTGGCTCAAGATTTAGCTCAAAAAATAGGAGAAAATTGGTCTGAGAGCAACTCTGAAGAGATAACTGACGATCGAGACAATCCCGAAGATCCCTACGCCATTTTAACCATTGCCGCTGGTCTATACGATCGCTACCAACAAAACCTGATCACAGGGGGCTTTATCGACTACGACGATATGATTGTGGGGGCGCTCAAAGTGCTAGAAAATCCTACCTATCGCCACTTTTGGCAACAGCAAGTCTTTGCCGTTTTTGAAGACGAAGCCCAGGACTCTAGCCCCCTCCAGTTTAAGTTATTAGAAATTTTAGCCCAGTCACCGGACACCACGGCTCCCCCCAATCTGATCCGCGTGGGGGATCCAAACCAAGCCATTAACTCCACCTTTACCCCAGCGGATCCCATCTTTTTCCGGTGGTTTTGTGAGCGGTGCCACCGCCAAAATCGTCTGGTGGAAATGGATCAGGCGGGACGCAGTACCCCGGTGATTATGGAAGCGGCCAATACCCTTGTGGCTTGGGTAAATCAAAATTTTCAGCCCCGGATTCCCCAAACCGATGGAGAAACAACCCACAGCCTGCCCTTTCGGATGCAGGTCATTGTCCCCGTGCCTCCCCAGGATCCCCAGCCCCAGGCCAACCCAGCCCCGGAGGGTGCGGGGGTAGAAATTGTGCGTCCCCCCACCTTAGAAGCTTCCCTAGATGCGATTCGGCTGCGGGTTAGACAAATTTTTGAATACGATCGGGATTTTCAAGGGGCAATCTTAGTGCGGGAAAATCGCCAAGGCCAGTTCCTCGCGGAGCAACTCCAAGATTTAGAAAATGAACTAGGGTTACGGGTGTATGAAGTGGGGGAACAGACCCGCAACTCCCAGGTGCCCCAGGATATGCTCACCCTGTTACAATTTTTACAACGTCCCCACTCCCCGGACTACCTCAAAGCCGCCCTCAAAGTCCTCAGCGATCGTCAACTCATCCCCAGCCAAGACTTTAACCGCCTAGCCACCTATCCCGAAGTCTTTCTCTATCCCACTGCCCTAGAGCCTCCCGCCCCGGAACCCGTGCGCCAAGCCCAGCGGCTTTGTACCCAACTGCTGCGGGCTAGGCAAGAATTGCCCCCCACCGACCTCATTGCCTTTTTGGGGTTAAGTTTGCGCTACGAGCAAGGGGAACTGGCCACCGCCGACAAACTAGCAGACCACTGCCGCCAACGCTTGGGCAACGACCTCTCCCTTCAGGGCATTTTAACCACCCTTCAAAATCTGCTCAATACGGAAAAATTTGAAAGCATCGATCCCCAAGCCATGGAATCCGTCTATACCGCCCCCAAACAACTGACCATCATCACCATGCACAAAGCCAAGGGACTGGATTGGAACTATGTCTTTTTGCCCTTTCTACACTCCAAATCCTTACCCGGTAGTCAGTGGGTTCCCAGTCAGGCAGAATTTCTCGGCAATTTTACCCTCGCCGCCCTCACCCGATCGCTCCTTCGCCACTTGATTCACCAAACCTTGATTCATCAAAAGTTAACCCCTGAAAAGTTTGAACATTCCAACCCGGACTTATCATTCCTCAATCCTCAGCAAGCCTGGCAAGAAGCCGGTTACCTCAAGCGATCGGAGGAGTATCGACTGTTGTATGTAGCCATGACCCGCGCTAAACGGCTCCTCTGGATGGCCGCGGAACAGGAAGCCCCCTTGAGTTGGAACACCCCCGATCGCCGCAAGGAAGCAGACCCCACCCCGATCGTGCCCGTGCTACAGCAACACTTTCAACGTTCCACACTTTCAACGTTCAACCTTCCACAACCCAAGGTAACATAGGAAAAAATCTAAAGACTCAAGGTTCAAAGCCCAAGATTAAAAGCCCAAGATTCAAGGTTCAAGATTCAAGACTCAAGGTTACAAGATAAGAATAGGATGGACTGGATGGACAGGCTGGACTCCCACAATGCTCCACAAAGATTATTAACGATCGTTTCCCCACTGAAGGATTGGCAAATGATTGGCAAACGTTTATTGATGCCCCGTAGCTAAGAACTTATGCCTGCGATCGATCTGAACTTTGCCATTATTGGGGATCCCCATGTGGGCCTTCCCCACACCCTCCATGAGCATCCCCATCGCTTCCATCTCATTGAGGTGAGTATTCCAGCCCTAGAGCAGATTTTGGAGCATCTGATCGGGCTGAATTTAGACTTTTTGCTCCTCCCCGGAGATTTAACCCAGCACGGAGAACGGGCCAATCATCGTTGGTTAGCGGATCGCTTACGGTCTTTGCCCTTTCCGGTGTATGTGGTGCCGGGAAACCATGATGTGCCTTACCTTCAGGGAAACGTGGATCACATTGGTATTGATGAATTTCCGGCCTATTACCAAGGTTTGGGTTATAGGGAACTGGGCTCTAGGGAACTGGGCTATAGGGAACTGGGCTATAGGGAACGATCGCCTTTGTACTACAGTCAGCCCTTAGCTCCGGGGGTGCGCCTGGTGGGTATGAATTCCAATACCTTTGATGGGGCGGGCAAACAGTTGGGCTATGTCCATCCTGAGCAGATCGAGTGGTTGAGGGCGGAACTCGATCGCTATGGGGATGAGGTCATTTTTCTGATGATTCATCACAATTTAATTGAGCATTTGCCCGATCAGTCTACCCATCCCCTGGGGCAGCGCTATATGCTCAGCAATGCCCAAACGGTTTTACAACACCTGAACCCTCGCCAAGTTCCCGTCATTTTTACCGGCCATTTACACGTTCAGGATGTGGCCCGCTGGCATGGGTTTTGTGAAGTCACCACGGGTTCCCTGGTCAGCTATCCCCACCCCTATCGCCTCTGTCGGTTTCAACAAACCACCGAAGGAAAACGATCGCTTCAGATTCAGTCTCCACGGGTACGATCGGTGCCGGGCTGGGAAGATTTACAAACCCAATCGCGGGAGTGGATGGGGAACCATAGCGAACGGTTTATGCTTCGGCTGTTAACCCATCCCCCTCTGTGCTTTAGCGATCAGGCCGCTCACCCCTTTCTGGCGGATCTGCGCTACCTCTGGGCTAACGTGGCCGATGGCGATCGTCAGTTCACCTTTCCCAACTTTCCCGCCCCCCTGCGTCAGTATTTAGAGCGATTTAGCGCCCAAGACGGGGACGGAAACCCCACCACGATCGATAATGATGCTGAAATTGAATTGACCTGCGCCGGTTCCTTCTAGCCCTTTTCTTTAACCGTTGAGGCCGCCCGTGATACCCCAGTGGATTTATAGCCTGTTTAGTTTTTTTCTTGGCAGTTGCATTGGCAGCTTTTTGAATGTGGTGGTATATCGGATTCCGGCGGGCCAGTCCATCCTCTATCCCCCTTCCCGCTGTCCCCAGTGTGGCCATCCCCTCGCCCCCTACGACAATATTCCGGTGTTGGGGTGGCTTAGTTTGGGGGGCCGTTGTCGCTATTGCAAAACGTCCATCGCTATACGCTATCCCCTGGTGGAAGCCTTCACCGGGTTTTTATTTACCCTAATCCTTTGGCGGGTGGGGTTATCGGGGCTAACCCTGGGCTACTGGTGCTTAGTGAGTTGGGTCTTAGCCCTAGCCCTCATTGATTGGGACACCCTCACCTTACCGGATTCCTTAACCCGGAGTGGTTTAGTGGCAGGCCTAGTGTTTCAAATCACCTGGGGCTTTTGGCAAACTGGCCACTGGAGCGGAGCCTTGCGATCGGGTTGGGAGAGCGTCCAGGGAGCGGTGGTAGGGTTATGGACTTTTGAGATTTTAGCGTTGGTCGCCACGATCGTTTTGCGACGACCGGCCATGGGGCGGGGGGATATTAAATTAGCGGCAATGATTGGGGCATGGCTAGGCTGGGCTCAGGTGTTTGTCTGTTTATTTATTGCATCCCTCTTGGGCAGTGTGGTGGTGGGCAGCGTCGTCCTAGGCCGTTGGGCGCTCTCCAAAGCTCAGGCTCAGAGGGGGAGCAACTCTAGGGTTTCCTTCCGGGGGGAATCTCCCTTTGGCCCCTTTTTGGCTATGGCGACCCTCCTGTGCGCCCTGTGGGGGGAGCAGTGGCTAGGAAGTTATCTGCAATTATTGCTGTAGCAGGGAAAGAAGGGATACAGGCAATGGGAAGATAAGCCTAACCCTTATTTTCAATCGTTTTATGATCTCACTGGCCATTTTGGGGGCTGGGCGTTGGGGAAATCATTTAATTCGGAATTTTCTATCCCAGGATCGTGCGGAAATTGTAGCGATCGTTGACCCAAAGCCCGCCCAATTAAACTGGATTAAACAACAATATTCTTTCCCTCCCTCAGTTCAATTCCTCACGGATTGGCGATCGGTATTGGACGGTCAGTTCAAGCTAGATGGAATCGTGGTGGTTACCCACGGGACGATCGTTGAGGCAGCCCTGTTGAATCAGCTTCATGTATTGGCAGAAAAACC
>DALYGI010000261.1:0-6425 GCA_031971595.1 Prochlorotrichaceae cyanobacterium CTOTU29312 | reverse complement strand
AGGATGTGGTGATCCCGGAGACGTGGAATGGTTACCCGTTGCGGGGGCTGACGGCAAAGCTGGCCCTAACCTGGTGGGCGGAGGAGGCGATCGTTTTTGTGGATGGGCGGGCGGTGCAGGCGGGGGATTTGTTTGATTGTAGTGCCCGCATGGTGTTGACCGATCGGGTGCGGGGGGGAGAATGTTTTCGGATTCGGGTGCGGTTGGTGAGTCCGGGGCACGATCCGGGGGCATTGGTAAAAAGTCAGTTGGAGTTGGAGGATTTACGGGAAAATGTACCGGGGAATTTACCGGAACCCAGTTGGCTGGCGGAGGAATTGGCGATCGTTGAGGCCTATCTTCAGACCCATGCGCCCGAAGAAATCCCTAGGTTAGAGCAATGCTGTCAACCCTTAGCGGTGCAAATGACGCAGCGGTGGGAGTCGTGGCAGAACGTACACACCACCCTAGCTGCTCTGCGAGAGGAGTGGAGTCAGCGGTGGGGCGATCGGATTCGGCAGCGGCGCATTCACTTACTGGGTCATGCCCATTTAGACCTGGCTTGGTTGTGGCCCGTGGCGGAAACCTGGGCAGCGGCAGAGCGAACTTTTCGATCGGTGTTGGCCCTTCAGCGAGACTTTCCAGAGTTAATTTTTGCCCACTCTTCTCCGGTGTTGTACCACTGGCTAGAACAAAATCGCCCGGATCTCTTTCAAGAAATTTACGCCGCACTGCAACGGGGACAGTGGGAAACGATCGCGGGGATGTGGGTAGAGCCGGATACGATTTTACCCAATGGGGAATCCTTAGTAAGACAGGTGTTCTATGGGCAGCACTACATTCAAGACCGCCTCGGACAGTGCAATCGGGTGGCATGGCTACCGGATAGTTTTGGTTTTAGTCATCAGTTACCCCAAATCCTCAAGCAAGGGGGCATTGACTGGTTTATAACCCAAAAACTGACTTGGAACGATACGACAACCTTTCCCCACCCCCTGTTTCAGTGGCAAAGTCCCGACAGTACGATCGCTCTGGCGTTGATGTCTGCCCCCATTGGCAAAGGCATTGAACCCCTGGCCATGATGCAAGGAGCACTGGCTTGGGAGCAAGCAACGGGATTGCAGGACTATCTGTGGTTACCGGGAGTGGGAGATCATGGAGGTGGCCCCAGTCGGGATATGTTAGAAACGGCCCGCCGTTGGCAAACCTCCCCCTGTTTTCCGCAGTTAGGCTTTAGTCGCCTGCACGATTACCTAGCGCAGCTAGAGCAACACCTCGATCGCTCTGCCCTGCCGGTGTGGACTGAAGATCTTTACCTGGAACTGCATCGAGGCTGCTACACCAGTCACAGCGATCAAAAACAGTGGAACCGTCACCTCGAAGATCTGCTTTACCGAGCCGAACTCTGGGCAACCTGGGCGGAACTCTTAGCGGCTCAACCCTTCCCCCACAAAGAACTAGAGCAAGCCTGGAAACTTGTTTTATTTAACCAATTTCACGATATTTTACCCGGCTCCTCCATCCCCGCAGTCTTTGAACAAGCCAACCAAGACTGGCAACAGGCCAAAGACCTAGCAGAAGCCATTTTAAGCCGATCGCTCCAGACCCTCAGCGATCGAATCACGCCTAGCAGTCCCCCAAGTTTGTCTCAGCAGAGAGGAGAGTACAGAACGATCGTTGTGTTTAATAGTATTCCCCAGGGGTTAGTGGTTAGTGATCAGGGATTAGTGGCTAGTGATCAGGGATTAGTGGTTAGTAAACAGCATCAAAGTCAATCAATTAACCCAAAACTCAACACTCAAACCTTAACACTCAACACTCTTCCCTCAATCCTTCACCTAACCCCCTCAAACCCCAAAACTCAAAACTCAAAACTCAAAACCCAAAACTCACTCCTCCACCTCATTAACTCAAAACTCAAAACTCAAAACTCAAAACTCAACCAAGCCTGGGATCTCCACGGCCACCCTCTCCCCACCCAGCGCCTAGCGAATCAAGATCTACTGGTGTTACTGCCAGAACGATCGGGAGTGGGCTACACTCAAATCCATGTCCAAACTACTTCAGACTTTACTACTCCAGATCTCACTACTCCAGTCCACACTGATCAACCCGCTTTGGAGTCTCCCGTGAAGCTAGAAGTTACTTCCCAGTCCTATCATTTAGAAAACCGTTACCTAGCAGTGACGATCGATCGGACTACGGGACACCTGACTCAGATCTACAGTCCCTTACTGCAACGAAATCTGCTCAAGGCTCCGGGGAATGAACTTCAGTGTTTCCAAGATCGAGGTCAGTATTGGGATGCTTGGAACATTGATCCGGAGTACGAAAAGCATCCCCTCACTCCTCCCCAACTGCTGTCCTGTGAAATTGTAGATCAAGGGGCATTACGTTGTAGTGTGCGGGTCTGTTATCAGTTTTTACAATCTCCTCAAGACTGTACTAGCGGATCTAGTCAGAAAGCCATTAATAATTCCAAAATAGAGCAAATTTACGCTTTAGACTATGATGCCCTTTGGCTCAGTGTTGACACGACAGTGAACTGGCAAGCGGATCAAGTTTTGCTGAAAGTGGCTTTTCCTTTGGCCTTTGAGTCCCAACCAGGTAGGGAAAACTCCCTCAAGTGTGTAACTGAAAGTGCCTGTGGGGTGGTGGAACGATCGCCCTATCCCCGCAATCCCAGAGAGGCGGCCCAGTGGGAAATTCCCATCCACCGTTGGATTGACCTCAGTACAACTACAACTACAACTACTGCAACTACTACTGCAACTACTACTACTGCAACTACTACAACTACTACACCAGAGGATCACTGGGGCGTGAGTATCCTCAATACGGGGAAGTATGGGGCAGATGTGAAAGGGTCTTGCTTGCGATTGAGTTTACTGCGAAGTCCCCTCTGGCCCGATCCCCACAGCGATCGGGGGGTACATCAGTTTACCTATGCCCTCTATCCCCATGCCGGAAGTTGGGGCAGTGCCCAAACGGCTACCCTAGCTCAGCAGTTCAACTCTCCCCTGGATGTTGTGTTACTCCCTGCGGAGCCTGGATTAGAACCTGTGCAAGAACGATCGCTTCCCCCCTCGGCCACCTTACTGCGCTTTGGTTCGCCTAACCTACACCTGATGAGTTTCCATCCCCATTCCCATCTCCATTCCCAACGGCCAGGATATGTACTGCGTTGTTATGAGAGTGCAGGCCAGACCACTCCCCTGGAGTTTCAGATCTCCGATCGCCTTGAGTGGGACGGGACGATCGTTCCCCTCACGGGTTTGGAAGAAATAAAGTTAGAAGAGAGGATGGCGGCACAAGACGATCGTTCCTCAGGGACAAATAGCCCAGGGACGGATGAGAGGATTCTTACCCCCTGGCAAATTCGATCGTGGCTGGTCAGAAAGGTGATTCAGTAATGGGAGTCGGCTAAACTAGAGCAGGAGTATCCTGTGCCGTGGTTATCTGACGTGGTTATTTGCCTATGCTGTCTTCTCCTGCCCCTGTGGACGAAATGCCTTCTTTGAACCATAGTTATCTCTGTACCCAAATTCTCCGGCAACTACTGCAAAATCCAGACTGTTTAGCCCTCATCGAACTTACGCTAGATATTGATCGGGGGCTCACGCCAGATATTTCTGTGTATCCCTCAACGGCTCTTCAGCCCGATTTTCTGGAAGACGTTACCCGCGTCAGTCAAATGCCCCTCCTGGCGATCGAGGTGATTTCTGCAAATCAGAATATCCAGGATTTACTGCACAAGGCTAAGCGGCTAGTGGCGGCGGGTGTTAAAACGGTCTGGGTGCTAGAACCCTATGGACGCACGGTGTTTGTGACCACCACGGATCACCCTCCCTCGATTGCTCAAGACCTGCGCCTAGAAACCCATGGCATCACGATCGATTTTGCAGCCCTCTTTCAAAGCGATCGGCCAGACCACTAATTCCAGACAAGTGATGGTCATTATGGACAGCTATTCATCAACTCTGTCATCCTTATCCTTATCGTCATCGTCATCAACATCAACATCAACATCAACATCAACATCAACACCAAGACTATTATGCAAGCTCTGGCTCCTTCTCATCCTGCTGGATGCCAGTCCCACGATCGCTCAGATTCTCCCGGACAACTCCCTTGGCACTGAAAGCTCGATCCTCTTGCCCGGTCAGATCGTGAAGGCGCAAACCGCAGACCTGATTCAAGGGGGAGCAATTCGCGGCGCTAACCTCTTCCATAGCTTTTTAGAGTTTCATGTCCAGGATGGCCAGCGGGTTTATTTTGACAATCCTGAAGCGATCGATCGGATTTTGATGCGGGTCACAGGCTCGGCAGCGTCTACCCTGGAAGGCACTCTGGGGGTCTTGGGTAATGCGGATCTGTTTGTCATTAATCCCCGTGGGCTGGTCTTTGGCCCCAACGCTAGGCTAGATCTCAATGGCTCCTTTTTGGCCAGTACTGCTGCCAGTGTCCGTTTTGAGGGGTTTGAATTTAGTGCCCTGACCCCCACGGCTCCGCCCGTACTCCAGATCCAAGTGCCCCTTGGCCTCCAGTATGGACAAAACACCGGACAGATTCAAGGGATCGGCGCGGGAAACCATGCCCAGGGAAACCCCTTGTCCCTCACTAGGATCAATTCCCAAGGCGGTTTGGCGGTGAAGGGGGGGCAAACCCTCGCCCTTTTGGGGGGAGTCATTCACTTGGAGGGGGCCGCGTTGGAGGCGGTGGAAGGGCAAATTGTCCTCATGGCAGGGACGGGATCGGGAGAGATCACCCTTGCTCAGAATAGCCAGGGCTGGCAGTTTTTCCCCCACCTCACTCCCCAACCGATTAGGATTGGCGGTGGTAGTTTAGTCCATAGTCATGGAGGGATAAAGGTTTATGGTTCCGATTTAACCCTGACCGAGGGATCGTACCTGTTAAACCAAGTGGGAGATCTACCGGCCCTATGTACACTGAGCTTAACCCTCAGCGATCGTTTAGATCTCTCTGGTGCTTCAGCCATCCTCACCGAAACGATCGGCACTACGGAAGGTCAACCATTACAGATTCAAGCCAAAACCATCCAACTGGCAGAAAATTCCCGCATCGGTAGCACTACGGGGGGGAGTGGCCGCTCAGGAGCAATCACCCTCACCCTCACCGATCGCTTACTCCTGCAAGGGGAGAGTTCCCAGCCTGGAACAGCCACACAAATTCGTTCCTCTACCCTTGGCTCTGGAGATGCGGGTCAGATTACCATTACGGCCCCCCTCATTACCATCAATCAGGGGGCTTACATCACCACCTCTGTCATTTCCCCCGGAACAGGCAATGCGGGAGCAATTCAGATTCAAGCCTCTGAAGTCCAGGTTAATGGAGTGGAACCCCTTAGTTTATTACCCAGTGCTATTCGTAGTGTCACTCTCAGTTCTGGAGATGCGGGAGTGGTAGATATTCAAAGCGATCGAGTCTTTGTTACTGGAGGCGCTCGGATTACAGCCCTGACGGCTTACAGTGGTCAGGCGGGGGAAGTGCGGGTTACGGCATCAGACTTCATTACCGTAGAGGGATACGCGGCCAACCAAAGTCCCAGTCTGATTTCTGCGGCGGCAAATCCCGTGACTCCCCTAACTCAACAGGCCTTCGACTTGCCTGATTTTCCTTCTGGCGACAGTGGAGCGCTCACCCTCCGGGCTCCAGAAATTAGGGTACAGGATGGGGGACTGATTACTGCCAACAATGAAGGGACGGGCAATGCGGGAATACTCTCGATTTTTAGCGATCGTTTACGGGTCACCAATGGGGGTCAAATTAGCTCCACAGTCCTCAGGGGAACGGGAGGAACGATCGCCATTAATACGGAGGTATTAAGTTTGAGTGATAGCCTTATCAATACTTCCGTACTAGAACAGGGGGCAGGGGGAAACATCACCATCATTGCCCAGCAGATCTTACTGGATAACAGCCAACTCTCCACCAACACCGCCGGAACCGATCCGGGGGGAAATGTGAACTTAACCGTTAGTCACTGGCTCGGATTGCGCCACGGCAGTACGATCGCTGCCAACGCCACGGGCACGGAAGCGGGAGGCAATATCCGCATTGAGACCCCGATTTTATTTGCCTTAGAAAACAGTGACATTACCGCCAACGCCACCAACAACCGGGGCGGCACCCAAACCATTCGCACCCAAGCCCTTCTCGGTACTGCGGTACGGCCCATCTTCACCGATCGCAGTGATATTACCGCTTCTTCATCCTTAGGGGCAGATCTCAGTGGCACCGTAACCCTCTCAACCCCAGAGGTGGATGTGAGTTCTGGACTGCTAGACCTCAGTGAATCCCCCGTCGATGCCACTCAGCAGTTATCTACGGGCTGTAGCTCCCACCGAGAGGATCATTTTGCCCTAGTGGGGAGGGGAGGCGTACCAGAAAATCCGATCCAATCCCCCAGAAATTCCCCCCTCTTG
>DALYGI010000260.1:0-6429 GCA_031971595.1 Prochlorotrichaceae cyanobacterium CTOTU29312 | reverse complement strand
AATTTCAGCCCGGATGGACAAACGATCGTCTCTGGGAGTGAGGACGGAACAGTAAAGTTGTGGCGCAAAGACGGTACGATCCTCACTACAATCGATGCCCAAGGTCTGGTTAGAAGCGTGAGTTTTAGCCCGGATGGACAAACGATCGTCTCTGGGAGTGTTGATTGGAAAGGAGCAGGGGAAGTGAAGTTATGGGACTGGAATCTCGATCGCTTTTTGGCGGCGGCTTGTTACTGGACAGTAGACTATCGTCAAATCAATACAGATGTGGCGGTGAATGATCTCTGTCAACGCCCTGAAATTCGAGCCGAACTGCCAGATTTGCTCCGTACCCAAGCCCTGGAAACCGCCAAAAAAGGTAACTACACCGCAGCACTGTCTTTTGCGGAGGATCTGCCCGATCGCGCTGCCATTGATACTCAACTGCGTACCCTCGCCAGTGCTGCTTTAAGAGAAAAAGCCGTTGCTAGGGTTGGTTTTGAAAGCTTGAGTGATTTAAGTGAAATTTATGAGGATGAAAATTCCCAGACCCCTGGGGATGATCTCAAGCAGTTTCTGCCCTTAACAGAAAGTCGGCAGCGAGAGGGATTGTGGTTACTCAACCGCGCCAAAAGCATCGACCCTAGTTTTGATTTAGCTCAGGCTCAACAAACCTTAGAGGAAACATTGGAGAAAGCGATCGAAGCGATCGTGCAAAATTTTATCGATCGAGGGGATGAACAAGCCAAAAATGGCAATCCTGATCAAGCCTTGCAGCAATACCGCTATGCCCTCCAAATCGATCCCACTCAAGGGTTTACCCCCGAATCCCGTCTTCAGGAGCAACAGGCAGGGAATAGGGAATAGGGGACAGGTTTTAGGGAATAGGGAATAGAGTGTGGGGAAGCGATCGACCCAGAAACGCCGGAAGCGAATCATAATAGTTTAAGCTCAAAAGGGATCAAACATGAAACGCTTTTTTAACACCGCTGGCCCCTGCAAAGCCGACCTTCACTATATGTTGTCCCCCCTCGATCGCCTACCGAAACTTCAGGGATTGATCGAGCAACAGGGATATTTTGTCATTCATGCCCCTCGCCAAACGGGGAAAACCACCGCCATCATGGCTCTGGCCAAACAGTTAACCGCAAGTGGTCAGTACACCGCGATCGTTCTTTCCGTTGAAACCGGAGCCGCTTTTCCTACCGATCTCGATGGTGCAGAGCGGGCTATTTTGGGATCTTGGCGGACTAGTGCTCTTAACCGTCTGCCGGAAACTTTACAGCCACCCCCCTGGCCAAATGGAGAACCCGGCCAGCGCATCCAAGCTGCTTTAACTGCCTGGGCTAGGCAAAATCCACGCCCATTAGTCGTCTTAATTGATGAAATTGATGTTCTGCAAAACGATGTTTTAATTTCTGTTTTGCGTCAAATTCGTGCCGGATATCCCGATCGTCCTGAGGGATTTCCCCACTCTTTAGCGCTGGTTGGAGTAAGGGATGTAAGAGATTATAAAGTTAAATCTGGAGGAAGCGATCGTTTAGGCACCGCTAGTCCTTTTAATATTAAAGTAGAATCTTTTACACTGAATAACTTTAGTTTAAAAGAAATTAAAATTCTATATCAACAGCATACCGAAGCCACAGGACAAGTATTTCTTCCTGAAGCGATCGATCGTATTTTTGATCTCACCCAAGGTCAACCCTGGCTGGTCAATGCGATCGCTCGTCAATTGGTACAAGTGGTAGTTCCTGATTCTACGAATACCATTACCATTGCAGCCGTCAATCAAGCCAAAGAAATAGTTATTCAGCGTCAAGAAACTCACTTAGATAGTTTAGTAAGTATTCTCCAAGAACCGAGAATTAAGTCTATGTTTGAACCCATGCTAGCGGGGGAAAGTCTGGATACAGTTCCCGAAGACGATCGCCAGTTTCTAGTAGATTTAGGACTGGTCAGACGGGATGGTAGTGGGGGTTTAATTATGGCCAATCGAATTTATCAAGAGATAATTCCCCGCGTATTAGCCAGTGGAACACAGGATAGTTTACCCCGCATTACTCCCAGTTGGTTAACCTCCGATGGTAAGCTCGATCCTGATGCCTTACTCAATGCTTTTTTGACCTTTTGGAAACAGCACGGAGAACCCCTACTCAGAAGTGCGCCCTATCATGAAATCGCGCCCCATTTAGTCTTAATGGCATTTCTTCATCGAGTTGTGAATGGCAATGGAACGATCGATCGGGAATATGCCGTTTTATCGGGACGAATGGATTTATTTGTGCAGTATGGTGAAGTAAAAATGGCAATGGAATTAAAGGTCTGGCGAGATGGTAGACAAGATCCCCTCACGGAAGGGTTAAATCAATTAGATTATTATCTATCAGGCTTAGGTTTAGAAACCGGTTGGCTCGTCATTTTCGATCGCCGTTCCAACGTCCCCCCCATCAGCGATCGAACCTCCAGCGAAACAGTTACCAGTCCCCAAGGTCGATCGATCGTTTTGATCCGGGGCTAAAAAAGCTACAATACCTTCCTAGAATGAATACCTAAGGACGATCGTCACATGGCAGCGCCCAAAGTCAGGTTTACTACAGGGGGAACGGTACAGGCTGGTGGTGGAGTCTACCTAAAGCGATCGTCTGACGAAGAACTACTGCAAGCTTGCCAGGCAGGAGTTTTTACCTACGTCCTCACGTCCCGGCAAATGGGCAAATCTAGCCTGATGACCCACGCCGCAGAGCAATTACGATCGCTTCAGATTCAACCTTTGATCATTGACCTTCAAGCGATCGGGATTCAAGTTACCGCCGATCAGTGGTATCTGGGGTTACTGGCTGCAATGGAAGGGCAGTTAATGCTCGATACGGATATTTTGGACTGGTGGGGAAATCATCAACATCTAGGTTTAACTCAGCGCTTCACTACATTTTTTGAACAGGTTTTATTAAAGGAAATCAGCGATCGGATTGTCATTTTTGTCGATGAAATTGACACCGTATTGAGCGTTGACTTTGCCGACGACTTTTTTATTGCGATTCGCTACTTTCACCAAAACCGTGCCCAAAACCCCGACTTATACCGCCTTTCCTTTGTGCTGTTGGGGGTAGCTGCACCGGGGGACTTAATTCGCAACCAGCAGCGCACTCCATTTAACATTGGTCAGCCCATTGATCTGCGAGGTTTTACTGTAGCGGAAGTCCAACCCCTCGGAGCCGGTTTAGCTCAACTCTTAGGCATCTCAGAACCCCAAGCCCTCGCGGTTTTAGAAGCGGTGTTGCACTGGACAGGGGGACAGCCCTTTTTAACCCAGAAGGTTTGCCAGTTTATGACTGCCACTGATTCCCGTCCTGCGCCAGGGGAAGAGTTAGCGTGGGTGAGTGCCTTAGTCCAGTCCAAAATTATCGATCGCTGGGAAGCCCAGGATACGCCGCCCCACCTGTCTACCATCCGCGATCGTCTCACCCGGAGTAAGGAAAAAACAGCACGGTTATTGGGGCTCTATCAAAACCTGTTGGAACAGGGAGATTTGCCCGCAGACGATCGTCCTGAGCAGGTGGAGTTACGGTTAACGGGGCTGGTGGTGAAGCGGGATGGTCGGTTGCAGGTGTTTAACGGCATTTACCAGAGCGTGTTTAACCGATCGTGGGTGATCCAAGCGCTGAGGGACTTACGGCCCTATGGAGATGCAATTCAGGAATGGTTGAGTTCTGGACGACAGGACGAGTCTCGATTGTTGCGGGGTCAGGCCTTACAGGAAGCACGGCAGTGGGCAGAGGGGAAAAGTTTAGGGGATAGCGATCGTCTTTTTTTGGATGCGAGTCAGGAGATTGAACGACGGGAAGTTGAGTTACGGTTTGAGGCGGAGCGGGAAGCGAACCGGATTTTGACGGCGGCGCGGGATGAGGCGGAGGCGGAGAAAGACGCTGCCAATCAAGAATTAGCTAAAACGAAGGAAAGAACGCGGCGATGGGCAACGTGGGGAACAACTACCGGAATTATTGCTGCACTGAGTCTTACAGGCGCGATCACTTGGGCAGGAATTCAAACGGAAACGGCCAGAAAAAATGCGGCTAATAGGATTGAAATAGCCCAACAAGATGCAGAACAGAAAATTAAGATCGCTGACCAGCAAGCAAAAGAAACTATTGATACTGCAACCGCCCAAGCCATTAGTCGAATTGGACAGGCAGAAAGTATAGAGCAGAGAGCCCAGCGAGAAGTGAAAGCAGCGGAAGAACAGGTGAGAGTAGCCACCATGGCCAAAGAACAGACAGATGCAGCAGTGGCAGCAGCAGAACAAAAAAGCACAAGACTTCAAAATCAACTTGATTCAAAGCAATATGAAATTCAACAGGCATCTATAGAATTAAAGGCTGCGATGGAGCAACTTTATCGAAGTGAAACCGATCTTAATTCAACAAATAATCAAGTTAAATCGGAACAAGAAATGCTTTTTTTGTTGAGACAACAAATTTCAAAAAATATTCAAAGAATTCTCCAAGGAATTGAAGGAAAAACAGGACAACGATCGGCAGTTGTACATATAAATTTGAATGAAAATTCACAGTATATTGAAACTTGGATGATAACACCAGAATCTGATTATAAATTCCAACAAGAGACAAATACAAAGAGGTTAATACAACTTAATTATATAGTTCAACTCGAAATATCTTCTTTAAGCTCAGGAAGTAGAATTCTAAAACCTCTCGAACTTATTTATACTCAAATAATAGAACCAATTGAAGATAAGATAGAGATAGATGAAATAAATAATTTGATTTTTATTCTTGATCCAAAACTCAGATCTACACCTATTGCTGCTTTATATGATGGAAAAAAATTCTTGATCGAGAAATATAGCGTTTCTGTTATGCCAGGTTTTACCTTAACAAGCGATCGTTACGTTAATCTAAAAAATTCTTCTCTTCTAGCTGCTGGAACAACAAGAAATCAATTTTCTATTGATACACTTTTTGTAGAATCTGAACTTAGAGATATTCAAAGTAAATGGTCAGATGTTGATTTATTAATAGATAATCAGTTTGATAGAACAAATATAGAAAAACTTATTCCAACAAAATCAATATTCTATAATCCACCTAGCCGGTAGTCTTTATGATAAAGAAACAAATTCATTTAATTTATTTGATGAGCGTTTGAATTTAGTGAATTTTCAGGATCTATTTTTCAATGATAATAATCAAATAAGTCTATTATTTATTAATAGTTGTGATGGTTCAGTTAGCAATGATGAAATATATCAATATGGATTAGCGAGCTATGCTATTGATTCAGGAATCGATACAGTAATAGCACCTTATAGTATTATTAGTGATATTGGGGCTGCTATCTTTGCAACTACATTTTATCAGTTTCTTAAAACGGCCCCAATTCGTGCAGAAGCATTAAGACAGACGCAATTAGCCATGCTCCGAGGAGAGGTTGAGATCTCGCCAAGTTTTGATGTCCCAAGTCCTAACTCTCAATTTCCTGACTCTCCTGAAGATTTATCTGCTCTACATTATTGGGCGAGTTACACTATGTTTGGCAGTCCTTGGTAACAGCAATATCGTTAAGACGATCAAAATTTCCAGACCATTGGGGATGCTCTGAAACAGTTTCAGCCCTTAACAGAGAGTCGGCGGCAAGAGGGGTTATGGTTACTCAACCGCGCCAAAAGCATCGACCCTAGTTTTGATTTAGCTCAGGCCCAACAAGCCTTAGAGCAAACATTGAAGGAAGCGATCGATCGAGTTGTGCAGGGGTTGATCGATCGAGGGGATGAACAAGCCAAAAATGGCAATCCTGATCAAGCCTTGCAGCAATACCGCTATGCCCTCCAAATCGATCCCACTCAAGGGTTTACCCCCGAATCCCGTCTTCAGGAGCAACAGGCAGGGAATAGGGAATAGGGAACAGGGGACAGGTTTTAGGGAATAGGGTGTGGGGAAGCGATCGTTAGTTAAAGCACTGGTGAAAGATCTGTTTGACCTGATCAATCCGTTGACGATCGCTCACGGTCTGCCAGACAACCCCCAGATCAGCGGTGTGGAGAGTGAGAATTTTGTACAATAGATTTATCCTTACCCCCTCTCAATCCATGAATACGATTACCCTAAACATTCCCGATCGCTTAATGAATCAGCTTCAGGGACGATCGGAAACGATCGAGTGTCTGCTCCTGAAAGCCCTAGAAGATTATCTACAAAAGGAATCTTTCGATATATGTCAAACGAAAACATGGGAGCTTTGCGGAAGCTTTGTGGTTCCCAATCCTGAGCCAAAATTTATCGTTGAAAATGGCAAGTCAGAATTATCAACAAACTATTCTGAAAGAATTGATGAGGTCTTGTACTAAAATTTTATGCCTCAAGAAATAATTTTAGACACATCTGCATTGATCGCATTTTTTATCCCATCAGAAATAAACCATGAAAAAGCAAG
>DALYGI010000259.1:0-6440 GCA_031971595.1 Prochlorotrichaceae cyanobacterium CTOTU29312 | reverse complement strand
GAAACCAGGGATCAAAACGATCGCTTTTGTGGTTTTAGATCCCCGGTTTCTTCTTAATTTAAAGCCAAGATTGAACAACAAAGACTAGAGAAACCGGGGATCTCGGTGCAACTCCCCAAACCAAGACGATCGTTCTGCACGGCTAACTAGATCCCCGGTTTCTATTGATTTTATTCAGAGATTGTTGGACTCTGTTGGAGAAGAAACCAGGGATCAAAACGATCGCTTTTGTGGTTTTAGATCCCCGGTTTCTTCTTGATTTAAAGCCAAGATTGAACAACGAAGACCAGAGAAACCGGGGATCTCGGTGCAATACCAACCAGACCCAGGTAAGGCATTATATTCTTCTAAAAATGCTTACTATTTGCCGAAGGCGCTTTGATCTTTTAGCTTTAATAATAATTTCTTTCCTGGTTATTCATGCACAGCCCTTCTGATTTCATTCATAGAAGCCTCAGATACCGCGATCCCAAAACGATCGCGTCTTTAATGCCTAAGTTTGCCTGGGTTTATCAGCATTACTTTCAGGTACGCACGGAGGGATGGGAAAAAATTCCGACTCAGGATCCGATTTTGTTTGTGGGCTCCCATAATGGCGGTCTGGCTTCACCGGATCTGCCCATGTTTATGTATGACTGGTTTCGGCGCTTTGGCTACGATCGTCCTATCTATGGGCTCATGCACCGGAAGGTGTGGCACTTTAACCGGGAGGTGGCCCGGCTTGCGGAGCAGATGGGGGCTTTACCAGCGGAACCCTGGTCGGCGCTGGCGGCGTTACAGGCGGGGGCCAGTGTGTTGGTTTATCCCGGTGGGGCTCAGGATGTGTTTCGGCCCTACAGCGATCGGCATCGTATTAATCTGGCGGGGCGGAAGGGTTTTATTAAGCTCGCCCTGCGGCAGGGGGTGCCCATTGTGCCGCTGGTGTCTCAGGGAGCCCATGAAACCTTTATTGTGTTAACGGATTGTTACGAGCAGGCGCGGCAGTTACACGATCGGGGGCTCTTACCCTGGTACTTAGATATAGACCCTGAAGTGATGCCCCTCTATTTGGGCTTACCCTGGGGGATTGCTCTTGGCCCCCTGCCCCATTTTCCCTGGCCCGTGCCCATGAAAACCAAGGTTTGTGACCCCATCCGGTTCGATCGTTCTGGGCGGGAAGCGGCTCAGGATCCGGTGTATGTGGATCGGTGTTACGAGCAGGTGGTTACAGAAATGCAAGCAGCTTTAGATACACTGGTGACTAGGGTTTAATTTGGTTTAATCCCAGTGTTTTGAGTCTAAAGGGTCATCCCGTGAACGTCTTGCAGATCACCCCTAAAGTTACCCCTAGCGTTAGCCAGGGGCTAGCTTCCGTAGCCTCCAAAATCAGAAAAACGATCGGTGTTCCCCTGCTCTGGAGCCTAGTCCTTGCCCCCTCGGCTTTTGTCCCCTCGGCCCTGGCCCAGAGTGCCGCAGAGTATCGCCAGCAGGGGTTGACCTATCGCAATCAGGGCCAATGGGAGGAGGCGATCGTCTCGTTGGAAACGGCTGTTCGGCTCGATCCCGATAACCTGGGGGGACGGGTTTTATGGGGCTGGACGGTTCACCTGGCGGGGGAAACCGCTGATGCTGCCCCCATCCTAGAGGCGAATTTAGACCGGGATCCCTTTCACCTGGAAACGCTCAATGCTTTGGGGATTGTCTATCTGGTACAAGGCAAGGTTTGGCCTGCGATCGTCACCCACGGCTGGGCCGGTGTGTTGAAGCCGGATAATGAAATTGCCTTTTATAACCTGAGTTTGGGGTTTCAGCGGCTAGGTCTCTGGGACTGGTCGATCGCTACGGCGGAATATGCCAGTGTGCTAGAACCCTATAACCCCCATCCCTTGGTGGCCCTAGCCTTGGCTCATGGCAGTACAGGCTCCACCGCAGACACCGCAGCCACGATCGTCCAAGCAACCCGTCGCCTAGACGATCGCTATTACGATCTGGATTTTTTGGATCACTTAAAGGAAGCGGGCTTTAGTGCGGAGCAAATCAGCCAAACCCGCCTGCTTTTCCAACGGTATTGACAAGAGGGCGAGATCCCCCGTAGAACATAACCCATAGAAAAGAATCAAAGCCCTTGTGGTAGAATGAGGGCGATTATCTATGATTAAAAGTTGGCAACAGTGGTAACAAATGCGTAGAGGTCAGAAGCTAGCCACAATTCAACTAGGAATCTTCTTCCTAGGTCTAGGAACAAGCCTAGGAACGGGTCTAGGAATGACCCTACCCGCAGGGGCACAGCCCTCTCCCCAGGTATCCCCCACGCGAGTTTCCCCAACTCCTGCTGTCGCTCTTGGAGCCAGTCCCTCCGCCAGACCCACCGCAACCCCTGTGGCTAGACCCACCGCAACACCTACACCCACTCCCACGCCTACTCCCACCCCGGAGCCCGTGGAATGGGTACGCCCCCAGGAGGTTCGTGCCCTGCCGGGTTATTTAGATAGGGTTCCTGTTTTTAATAGCAATAGTCCCGAAGTGGTATTGGAACCGGGAATCCTGCTGTCTACCTTTCCGCCAGAGGGACGGGATCACCCCCGTGCCCACCTCAATTTTGCCTTTAATGGACGGTTTGATATTTTTGCCCACCACATTGGCCGCTTCCAAACCCGTGAGGAGGCCCGATCGGTTTATCTGGGTTTATTAGTCCACAATCCGCCCCAGGCGAAGAAACCCGTTACCCTCAATTTTGTCAATGGGGCCAGTTATCTCACCCAGCCGGAGGCCCCTTTTGTACCCCTACCCTCTTGGGTGGAGGATCCCTTTGGGGCGGTGTATGCGGGGCCCGGTAGCCGGGTGACCAGTAGCATTTTGCGGCGACGGCTTCCCTCTCAGTTACCCCCGCCCGTAACGGTGCAACCGGGAGAATATCAACTGCTGTCGGTGGAGCCGATCGTGGTGAATGAGCCGGATGAAACGACGATTAATGGCCGATCGCTGCTGTTACAACTGGAAAGTAATGGCCCGGTATACCTGGCAAGCCTGGCCTATTTTGGCCAACCCAGACCCGTACCTACCCCCACTCCAACTCCTAGCCCTACTCCAACCAGTACAACTCCAACCAGTACAACGGGGACACCCGGTAAAATTTCTACCCCTAAACCAACCCCGATCGTTACCCCGCCCCCAGCGTTGCCCCCGGAGCAACCCCCCACCCTAGAGGAGTGGATTCGGTTACTGAAAACTGGGGATCTCATTGAACCCCGCGATCGGGTGCCTACTCCCATTCCCGTTGAACCTGGCCAGGGACAGGTGATTTATGGCCGGGTAGCTGGCGTAGCGATCGGCTCGGAATGGGTTGGTCTGGTGACGGATCCGGATCAGTCTATCCTGGCCATTCCCACCCCCGGAGAAGCCATTTCCTATCCCATTAGCAGCCTCTACCGGGGGACTTTGGGCACGGGACAAATTCAAAGTGCAACCCTGGCGGTGCGCTATCCCGACACGGCCTATCAGTCCCACGGCAATTATGGGGTCACCTATCGCCTGGTCGTCCCCCTAAAAAACACCAGCGATCGGCCCCGTACCGTTGCCCTTTCCCTGGAAACTCCACTTAAAGAGGATGTGCTCTCCCAGAAAGGCCTGCGCTTTTTCATCAATCCCCCCGATCGCATCTTTTACCGAGGAACGGTGCGAGTGCGTTACCGCGATGCAGACCAGCGGCTGATCTCCCGCTATATTCATTTAGTGATGCGGCGGGGTCAACAGGGCGAACCTTTGCTAACCTTAGACTTAGCCCCCGGAGAAGAGGAGCGCGTTAATGTGGATTTGATCTATCCAGCGGACTCCACCCCTCCCCAGGTTCTCACCATCGAAACCCTACCCCGTCAAGCGCCCCCACCTTTACCCAACGTACCCGCGTTACCCAACTTGCCAGGGTTACCTAACGTGCAGGAGTTACAGGAGTCCATTCAGGAGGAACCGGATGCCCCCCATGACCAGTCCCCTAACCAGCCCCGCCCCAACCAGTCCCCCGCTGCACAACCCCCCAATGCCCCAACCGATCGCCCCCTGGAAAAGAACGATCGTTAATGTAGGGGTGATCCTGCTGTCGGCCCTGGCGATTTTTCCCTTGCAGTCCCAGCAGTTTCAGCAGCTAGTGGCTCAGAACCAGGGGGATGTAGCCGCAGAGGAACAGCGCCTAGAGCGGGAAAAAGCCCGGTTACAAACCCTCAAAACCTTACCCGCGTTTGGGTTCGATGCGTTGGTGGCCAATTGGACACTGCTCAATTTCTTTAACTACTTTGGGGATGATGCTCTCCGTAACGAAACGGGCTATGACCTCAGCCCCGAATACTTTAAGGTCATTCTCGATCGTAGTCCTTACTTTTGGGAGGCTTATTTTTTCCTGTCTGCCAGTACCAGCCTATATGCGGCCCAACCGGAAGAAACGGTAGCCATTCTTAACGATCGTCTGCGGTTATTAAATCCGAATTTACCGCCCCAAGCCTACTTACTGTGGCGGTATAAAGCAACGGACGAACTTCTTTTTTTGGGAGATAGTGCCGCCGCCAAAGCCTCCTATGAACAGGGGCAACACTGGGCAAAAGCTAATGGCTCCCCCGAAGCCCTCGGTGCGGCCCAGTCCTATCAACAATCCATTGAATTTCTGAACGAAGATCCAGATAGCTTATCCGCCCAAATTAGCGCCTGGTCTAGCATTTTAAGCAACGCCTTTGATGACAAAACCCAACAGCTAGCGATCGAGCGGATTCGGGGTTTAGGGGGAGATGTAATTGCGACCCCTAGCGGAGCCTATACCATTACCCTACCCCCTGAGTAAGACAGCCCCACCCGCTAATCAATTGCGGGCTAATCAGGAAAACCCATTGAAATGGGTTAGGATCTGACAGCATTAGGATTTGGGTCGTTTAGTCCACATTCAGTGGACTTGCGATATTAGCCCGCAGTTTACTCGCGGGCGGGTGTGCGGTTCAAGGAGAGGAGGCTGGGGTGAGGGTGGTTGTCAATAGATACTGGGTCGAAAGATTTAGGCTGCTAAGGTTTCTCCAACCACTGCCAGAGTTGGGTCGGTTGTCGGGATAGAAACAGCCCCTTGTCTAGCTAAATAATCCTGTAATTGGATTTCAATTTGTTCCCGTACAATTTCACGGTACGCTAAAAAATGCTCATTGTGGGCACACATAATTAAGTAATATTCCCACAGGCTAGGATTATGTCTGAAAATTCCAAAAAGATGATGCCAAAATAACCAACGGGTATTCCGTTTGATCCCCTGTCGCCACAGGACGATCCCTAAGGCTTTGAGATCTTGCCAAGCTGGTAGTTTATCCGGAGCTTTACACTTGGGCTGACCTAACTTTAGAAAACAACGATAAACCCGATCGAGATAGCGTTTGGGTTCATACAATTCCCAAAATGTTGAAATGTATTCCTGGGTAATTTCTTCTAAGGGACGAGTGGGGATAAAATTCATTAAACTGCTTTGATTAATATCCTGCCTACCCTGATCTTCTAACAACCGCCCTTCCTTTTCGAGCCGATGCCAGAGGGCGGTATGGGGTAGGGCCTGCAACATCCCAAACATGGCCGTGGGAATAGCGGTACGTTCCACAAACTGGATAATTCGATCGCCTGCCCCCGTTTTCTCCCCATCAAAACCAATAATAAAACCAGCCATAGGACGCAATCCCGCCGCCATAATGCGATCCACCGCTTCCGTGAGGGGGCTCCGGGTATTTTGGAACTTTTTAGTAAACTCTAAGCTATCTTCATCGGGGGTTTCAATGCCCAAAAACACCGCATCAAAATTACATTCCAACATCAACTCCATCAGTTCCGAATCATCCGCTAAATCCACAGAGGCTTCCGTATTAAATCGAAAAGGATACTGATGCTCTGCCTGCCAAACTTTTAGTTCTTTGAGTAATAATTTCACATTGCGCTTATTGCCAATAAAATTATCATCCACCATAAAAATACTCCGCCGCCATCCTAACTCATAGAGATAATCCAATTCTTTGAGCAATTGAGCAGGGGATTTCGTTCTGGGTTTCCGGCCATAGAGCACAATAATGTCACAAAATTCGCACTGAAAAGGACAGCCCCGCGAAAATTGAATGGACATGGAATCGTAGGAGTCTAGTTCCAGAAGGTCGTACCGGGGAACCGGGGTAATATTCACATCGGGCTTTTCCAGGGTACGAAAAATGCCTTGGGTTTCCCCACGCTGGAGAGCCTCCAGAAACATAGGGATGGTTAATTCCCCCTCATCTAAAATTAAAAAATCCGCCCCCGCCTCCTGCACTTCATCGGGTACAGAGGTGGCATAGGGGCCGCCCACTGCTACGGATTTACCCCGTTTTTTTGCCTCTCGAATATGGGCTAACAGATCACCCCGTTGCACAATCATGCCGGAAATGATCACCATTTCAGCCCAGTCCCACTCTGCTTCC
>DALYGI010000258.1:0-6514 GCA_031971595.1 Prochlorotrichaceae cyanobacterium CTOTU29312 | reverse complement strand
CAGCCCTTTTCCAAGGAAAGAGAAATAAGCTGCCTTTAAGGTCATTTCAATGGCATAACCCCAAACATAGATTGCTGCGGTTCGTCGTCCTTTTAGAGATAGAATTAGTCCATCATTGTAACGCTGATGAGCCGCAAGTTTAAACTCATCAATACTATCTGGCTTACATCGTGCTAAAAGTCGTTTGGGCATCGGTTGGAGGTGTCCCGATTTTTCTAAAAGCTTACGGTGTGCTTACAGTGTGGAATTGGAGACCTGTTGTAAAACCCGATCGAGTACACGCTGATACCCGGCCTCCACTTGCCCCAAGTCTTGACGAAACCGATCCTTATCCAGCACACGAGCTTGGGGATCGCTTTCCGTCTGATCCCAGAGCCGACAGGTATCTGGGCTAATTTCATCGGCTAAGATTAATTTGCCCTCCGCCGTGAGACCAAACTCTAATTTGAAGTCCACCAGCGTAATCTGGCAATCTGCAAAAAACTGGATGAGGAGTTCGTTAATCTTGAGGGCAAACTGACGCAATTGTTCAATTTGCTCCTCCGTGGCCAACTTCATCAGCCGCAGCCGATCGGGGGTGAGCAAGGGATCCCCCAAATCATCATTTTTGTAATAGAATTCCACGATGGGAAAGTCCAAAAGGGTTCCCAGGGGAATGCCCGTCTGTTTACACAAACTCCCCGCCGCAATATTACGCACCACCACCTCGATCGGAATGATGCTAACCGCCCGAACCCGCATTTCCCGCTTGCTAACTTGCTCTAGCCAATGGGTTGGAATCCCCGCCGCTTCTAAATACAGAAAGAGATGGGTAGCGATCGTGCAATTCATCTCCCCCTTGCCCTGAATTTGCCCCCGTTTCTGAGCATTAAAAGCGGTGGCATCATCCTTAAAATAGGTCAGCAAAACCTGGGGGTCATCCGTTGCATAGATGATTTTGGCTTTACCTTCGTAGAGTTTGGGCTTTTCGTCGTACTGCACGGAATATCCTGAGGTCTTGCTGAATGGGCTGAGGATTTTCTAGAGGTTTTCTAGATATGTTGTTCTAGATATGTTCTAGATTATTTCTCAAACTTGGGGGCATAGTCCCGCAGTAAACTGCTCACCTGTCCCATCACATCGTGTTCCACTTTGCCCAGAACTTGGCGATCGGGGAAGAATTCAGGACGATCGATGTAGCGGGCAACGGCATCTCGGACACTTTGGGAAATTAAAACACTTAACTCTTCCTTGGCCCGCTCTCGTTGGTACCGCGCCCCTTCTTCCGTTGTGGCATAAAGGGGCGGTAAACGGTTTAAAGCATAGGCCGCAATATCTCCTAAATCCAGACTCTGGCCCGTTGTCCCTTCAATTTCCGCTACCTTAGAAATGGCTTCGGTCAGCACCAGTTCTTCCATAACGTTAATAAATTGCTTCCGGGGCACCGCCACAATTTCCCCGGTCAGCAACGCCCCCATCAAACGATCGAGGGCCATATATTCTTCGATCGATAACTCGGAGGCGGTGTCGCAAATGCGGCCAACCTCGGCCTCCATCGCCGGAGTCAAATAACCATCTTTCAGGGCCTGATCAACGATTTTTTCAATACTACTCATAGCGTCTTAGTCCTAGAGTTAAGTCCTACCGATAGGGTGATGGGGAAACTGTATCCTAGTATCCTATAGTCTCAATACAGGCTATGGCTGCCCATGCCCGCAAACCTGAAGACAAATTTTAGCGGCCATTGAGCATTATAGGCCAGGATGGCCTGGCCGCCGGGTCAAAAATTAACCCTTTTACCCTAGCCCAAAGTCTCAAACACCTTAAACATGGGCAAATACATGGAGAGCAAAATTGAACCGACCATCCCCCCAATGACCACAATCATCAAGGGTTCCAACATACTGGTCATGGCGTGAACCGCTTGCTCCACTTCGTCTTCATAAAAGTCCGCCACCTTCATTAACATGGCATCCAATTCCCCCGTTTCTTCCCCAATCATCATCATCTGAATGGCCATGTTGGGGAAGACTTTAGAGCGATCGATCGCCACACTAATCATGCCCCCGCTTTGTACCTCCTCCCGTGAGGTCTCGATCGCGTTAGAAATCACCTTATTTCCTGCGGTATCCCGCACAATTTCCAGGGAGGTTAAAATGGGAACGCCAGCGCGGGTCAGTGACCCAAAGGTACGACAAAAACGAGCTACGGATGTTTTTTGAATCAGATCCCCAAAAATCGGTAGCTTCAGGAAAATTCCATCCATCATGACCCGACCAGCGGGGGTTTTGTAGTATTGCTGATAGAAAAACCAGGCAACCATTAGGGCAATGACTAAGCTAACGGAATATTGGGGAGTGCGTAAAAATTTACTAATCATTAACATGGCCTGGGTAAAGGCCGGTAACTCTGTCCCAATGTCTTCAAAAATATCCGCAAAGGTGGGAATCAAAAAGACAGTCATGGCCACAAACACAATGACAGCGATCGATCCCACGGTGACGGGATAACTCATGGCAGATTTGATTTGGTTTTGCAGCCGAGAGTCATCTTCTAAGAGTTTAGAGAGTCGGTTCAACACATCATCCAACACCCCACCCACTTCACCGGCCTGCACCATCGCCACATAGAGGTTGTCGAAACATTGGGGAAACTTCCGCATCGATTCCGACATATTATTGCCCTGTTGCACATCATCGCTGATTACCGTCAAGGCTTTTTTGAGTTTGGGGTTGGCACATTGATCCGCCAAAACCCCCAGAGACCGAACGATCGGCACCCCAGCATTCACCATTACCGCCATCTGCCGGGAGAAAATAGCCTTATCTCTGACCGTCACACTGGCGGTCATTTCTCCAATATCTAACTTGCTGAGTTGATCCCAGTCCAGTTCCTTCGATTGTTTAACCTCCTGGACGGTCATCCCCTGGGAGCGCAAGGTCGATCGAACTTCCGCCGCACTCTCCGCCTTGATTTTTTGCTGCTTAACATTACCCTGCTGATCTCGAAACTCTGCAATATAAATAGCCATGGTATGCTCCAAATCAGATGAATATTAAACGAGGAAGGCGGAAGGCGGAATTAGGAATTGGGAATTGGGAATTAGAATGCTATTCGCTTCCATACCTAGATTTAAACCTAATGGACTGGGCAACATAAGGGCCGAGATCACCGTTTCTCGTAGAGCGCAGCCCAATCTCTTGATGCTATGCCCCAGAAACCAGGGATCTGAGAAGAGTTGCCCATCGCGTAAACCTAGGGACAGGATGAGCCTGAGTTCAATCAGGGCTGTCCCTAGCTCCCCTTAACGGCGGGCAGGTGCCGCTTGTTGAGAGGTCGGCCCGATTAAACGCTGTAGCTCTTCCGGTTTCGAGGTTTTAGACATGGCAGCCTCAAACGAGATAGTACCCGCCTTATATAGATCGGCCAAGGCCTTTTCTAGGGTTTGCATCCCCATTTTGGCCCCGGTTTGAATGGCGGAGTAAATTTGAGCGGTTTTCCCTTCCCGAATCAGGTTACTAATAGCGGGGGTAATGACCATGATTTCCTGCGCCATCACCCGACCATATTCGCCAGGCTTAACGTTTTGCTTGGAAACTAGGGTTTGACTAAACACCGCCACTAGGGAGTTCGATAACTGCACCCGCACCTGGGTTTGCTTTTCCGCCGGAAATACGTCAATCATCCGGTCTACGGTCTGGGAGGCAGAGCTGGTGTGGAGTGTTCCAAAAACCAAGTGTCCGGTTTCTGCTGCGGAAATTGCTAAGTGAATCGTTTCCAAGTCCCGCATTTCCCCCACCAGGATAATGTCTGGATCTTCCCGCAGGGCTGCTTTGAGTGCGTTGGCAAAACTCTTAGTATCCTCACCCAGTTGACGCTGGTGAATCAGACTTTTTACTGGCTCATAAATAAACTCAATGGGATCCTCAACGGTGAGAATGTGCTCCGCACGGGTGCGGTTAATCATGTCAATCATGGCCGCGAGGGTGGTGGTTTTGCCCGATCCCGTAGGCCCGGTCACCAGAACCATCCCCCTGGGTTTTTCTGCCATCTCCTTGACCACATCGGGCAATCCCAGTTTGTCAAAGTTGGGAATTTTAGAACTGAGGGCTCTCAGACAGGCTGCGTAGGTGCCCCGATCCTTATAGACATTGACCCGGAACCGAGCCAGACCCCTGACCCCATAGGAACAGTCTAACTCCCAGTTTTGCTCAAGATTTTTACGCTGGTTATTGTTCAGCATACTGAAAATCAAACGCTGGCACTGATCCGCCGTGAGGGCCTCATCACCAATGGGGGTTAACTTACCGCTAATTCGGAAATAAGGGGGCAAACCCGCAGAAAGGTGAAGGTCAGACCCTCCCATTTCCACCATTTGCTCCATCAAATCTTCAATCATTAATTCCATGGGCTGCTCCTTATTTAAGTGATGAATTTTGAGTGAAGTTGAATAGTCTGAAAACTAAAAACTTGAAACTCAAAGCTTAAGTAAACCGGGGAGTTGCACAGTAAATACATTCCATCCATTCCGGTTCTTGACCGCCCCCGCAACAGGAACAGGTCAAGGAGGCTTTCCGCTTGGCCTTCAACTCCGCTTCTAAGCCGGTATCGGTAAAGGTTACCCGATCGACCTCATCAAAGGTAGTATGCCCTTGACGCACCAAATTTAAGCTATAGGCCAGCAGGGTGACCATGCCATCTTCCACCGCCACTTCTTTAATGCGATCGGTGGTGGCTCCGGCGTTAATGGCAACCTGGAGGGCCTCCGTCACCTGCATGACTTCGTAGACCCCCACCCGGCCCTTGTAGCCACTGCCCCCACATTTGCCGCAGAGGGTTCCCGATCGTTCCGCCGCCTGTTTCTCTTCTAAGCCTAGGACTTTGGCTTTGTAAATAGTCATTTCCAGGTCTTCCGTAGCGGTTAAGCCATACCGGGCTAACTCTTCGCGGGTAGGATTATAGGCAATGCGACATTCACTACAGACCCGCCGCATCAGACGCTGGGAACAGACCCCCAACAGGGCTGCGGAAACCATGAAGGGCTCTACCCCCATTTCGTCTAAGCGGGCAATGGAACTGGGGGCATCGTTGGCGTGAAGGGTGGTTAAAACCAAGTGTCCGGTTAACGCCGCTTCGATAGCGGTTTTGGCGGTTTCCAGATCTCGCGTTTCCCCCACCAGAATAATGTCCGGGTCTTGGCGCATAAAAGCCCGCAAAATCGAGGCAAAGTTCATCCCTTTTTCCCGAATCACCTGAATCTGGTTAATGCCGGGCAAACCATACTCAATGGGGTCTTCCGCCGTACTAATGTTGACCCCCGGATCGTTACGTTCCGCCAACATGGAATACAAGCTAGTGGATTTCCCCGATCCCGTGGGCCCCGTCACCAAGATCAGCCCAAAGGGACGGCTAGCCATATCCCGCACCATTTGCAAACAATCGGGATCGCTAATTAACTTATCTAGCCCCAACTGAGTCGAATCACTGCTCAAGAGCCGCATACAGATCTTTTCCCCAAAGCGGCTGGGAACTGTATTCACCCGAAAGTCTACCTTTTTCTTGCGGAAGACCTGACGAATCCGACCGTCTTGGGGTAAGCGACGCTCCGCAATGTCCAAATCCGCCAAAATCTTAAAGCGGGAGACCAGAGCCGGAATAATTTTCTTGGGAATATTGGGGAAGGCCTGCTGTAACACCCCATCCTTACGGAAGCGCACCCGTAAAAATTCTTCCTGGGGCTCAATATGAATATCCGAAACCCCTTCCGTTAGTGCTTTCACTAAAATCTGGTTGGCCAAGTTCACCACGGGAGCCCCCGCTGCATCCTTGAGGGCATCACTTAAGTCCATGCCTTCCAGATCTTCCGAAGGAGCACTCGCCAGATCTTCATCTAAATCCGCCAGCATGTTTTCCATGCTCATTTCCAGGGCCGCATTTTCCTCCGCTGCTGCTGCCGCTGCTGCGGCGATGGCCTGCTCCTGCTGCCGGGACACCTGTTTATCTAAGTAATCGGCAATGAGGCGCTCATAATCCTCCGGGGCAATGACTAAGCGCTGGGCGGTGAGTTGCTTGGGGCGTAGGATCCGGTTTAAATCATCCTGGGCATCCAGGTTATCGGGATCCACCATGGCCACCAACAGGGAGGGGGGCTCGGTTTCTTGATAGACCAGGGGAACGAGGCGGTGACGACGACAAATATCAATGGGAACGTAGCGATCGATGAGGTCAGAAATTTGATCCGTAGGCTGTTCATCCAGTTCCGGATCTAAGGATTCAACCCCAAAAATGACCTTAAGTTCAAACAACTGCTGGCGCTTATACTGGCGCAGGAGATCGGGGGGGAGTTCCTGGCCGGTTAAGTCCCGAATCACCTGGGGTAGGGGCTTACCGGATTGACGACTTTGGACTAGGGCCTGTTGCATTTGGTTGCCATCCACATAACCGGCCTGGATGAGCTTATTGCCAAAGGGGGAAAAATTGTTCCGAACAACTAGGGCTCGCCGTGAAGAAGAAGAACTTGTCATAGGAACTCTAA
>DALYGI010000257.1:0-6525 GCA_031971595.1 Prochlorotrichaceae cyanobacterium CTOTU29312 | reverse complement strand
TCAGTACGATCGTCATTTTCAAATGTGTTCAAACTTTCGGATTGGAATAAATAACCACCACCTAAACTTTGAGTTTTGAGTTTTGAGTTTTGAGTTTTGATGAGTTAACTATGGACTCATCGTTCGCTCATTTTATTTTAAAGTCTGAAACCCTATTTCTACCGTTCAAATTTTCAGGCAACGGAATTCAATGCATAAACACCCTGAAATGTCAATAGCACGGAAATCCATTAATCTTGTGGTATTTTTAGGCTTTTCCGATTTTTAGCGAACCATGAGTATGGAGACTCTCCAGCGGGGAAAAGGATGGCGTGTGGGGTGGGATCCCGGCCGGGGGGCTTTTCCGGGGCTAGTGGGGGCAGAGGATTGGGCCATCGAGTTGACGGATGGGGAGTTTCGAGATTTTTGCCGCCTCTCCCAACAGCTAGCGGCCACCCTCACGACGATCGCGGGGGAGTTAATGGCGGAGGAGCGCATCAGTTGCGAAGTGGAGAGCGATCGAATTTGGTTGGAGGCGGAGGGCTTTCCTCAGGCCTACGAGCTTCGTCTGATGATCTTGACGGGACGACGGGGGGAGGGCCGCTGGGATCCTGAGGCTGTGCCTGGGTTGATTCGATCGCTAGAGGGACTGGAGGCCCAACTCCCCTCACTGCCCTAGCTGTTCCTCCCTAGCTGTTCCGATCGATTGGGGAGCCGTTTCTTTCCCTTAGCCTGTTCTTTCCCTGATTCTGATAGGGTCTGTGTGGAAAAGAACGATCGACAAGAACGATCGGCAAAGCCCACCCGTCACCTCCGATGATTGATTCTTTCACTCCTGCTTCTCCTGCTTCTTCTACTCCTGCTTCTAGCCCTAATTTGGGGTGGGATCCTGTTTTGCTGGATCAAATCCAGGTGGATCTGCGGGGAATTCACAGCCCTCTGTTATTGGCCTTGCACCGGGTTCAGGCTTCCCCTGGGTTGACGGCTGGGGTGGGGTTGGGGGTGGTACCGGCTCCGGGGGTGCCTTGGCAAGAGATTCAAACCCTGGAGGGACAGATACGCTGGGCTGCCCAAAGCCTGCGGGTGTTGATGGTTCGCCTCATTACTGGGGGGTGGCGCGGGCCGGATTTGTGGGATGAAGCCAGAGGGCGTTATAGCGATCGTTTTTTGGGGGAAGTGGCTCAGGGATTTCGGCCGGGGGCGATCGAGGAGATTGCGGCCCATCTGGAGCCCTGTGATCCCCAAAAGCTGCAACGGGCTTACGCCCAAGCCATTGAAGAGATCTGGCAGAGTGTGCCATCGGATCCACCGGATCAAACCCATCTCGATCGCCAATTACTCCACTTTGTGGATCGGGTGCCCCAATTTTACCGAGGTCTGGCTTTTCAGCGGCGGGCGCTGGAAGGAGCCTTGGAGCAATGGTTTCCCCTGCCGGATTCTCCTCTAGATACTTCTCTAAATTCCCTAGGGGATGGGATGAGGGATTTCTGGGATCAGGATGACAGCCCGGATTTTCTCTCGGAGCCTCGCCTATTAGCCCGTTTAGCGCGGGTTTGTCAGGAGTATGGTGGCTTTCCGCCCCAGCGCGAAGCCCTCTTGTCTTTGGTGCGATGTTGGTGGCAACTGGAGTCTAGGGAAGCGGCGATCCTGGCTCTGTTGCAGGAGACGGTGCCCCTCACGGATCTGAGCATTTTAGACTCGGCTTTAATTAATGTGGTGCTGGCCATTCCCCACCGTTACCAGCGATCGGCCAATCAACGCTATGCCCTCAGTGAGGCCTTTCGGCTGTGGCAAAATCTGGCGGAGCAGGCGGAGGCCCTGGTGCAGTTGGGGGTGGATCCCCTGGTGTTTACCAAGGCAGAGGTTCGATCGACGGATTTTCAGGAGGCAGCCCTACAGGTGGATCGGGGTCTGCTGGCCTTTGTCCGACGGATTCCCCTGATCTATCAAGCTTCTGATGCCCAGCGCCAAGCCCTGATCCGTTTGGTACAAATTTGGCGCAATCTGGAGCAGCAGCCCCAAGCGGTAGACAGCCTGATTCTAGATTGGCAACGGATGGAGCAGGCCCGGCGCGGTTCCCCGGATGCCCCCCTCAGCCCCCCACCCGAACCCCTAGACGATCGGCCTGATCAATGGACTCCCCAAGCCCTGCGCTCTCCCCGCCAACTCTATGCCCCCATTGTGCCAGGGGGAACCTTAACCTGGGCTCAAGCCACCGCTGCTGGTCTCCATCTCCCTCCTACCCAAGCCGTGGTGGACTCCATCCAACGCCTAGCCCCGATCGTCCAAGAGGGAATCGATCGCTTAGGCAGACCCCTCCAGATCCTGCACTGGTACCTGCCCAACCCCTCCCCCCCGAACAGAAATCGCCATGCCCTAGGGGATGCCCTGGTGGGGTACGTGGAAGGACTCACCGCCCAACAGGTGTACTGGGCCTTCGATCCCTGGTGGCCGGGGGGATTAGGGCACTGGGCCGCCGCTCCCCTCCTGGTTTATCTAGATGCCCGGAGCGATCGGGTGCGGTGGCATTGTTCAGCGGATCCGAGGGAATAAGCGAGCGTGATCCAGAAATGACAACGAAGGGATATGATGGGGAAACCGCTGCGATACCTCGTGGTGGATCGACCAGTCCTATCGATTTAAGACGGTTTTATCACAAGCATGTTTGGTTTAATCGGTCATCTCACGAGCTTAGAACACGCCCAAGCAGTGGCTAGAGATCTAGGCTATCCAGAATACGCAGATCAAGGTTTAGATTTTTGGTGCAGTGCGCCCCCGCAAATTGTGGATGAGATTACCGTAACCAGCGCGACGGGAGAAACGATCGAAGGGAGATATGTAGAGTCTTGTTTTTTGCCTGAAATGTTGGCCAGTCGGCGCATTAAGACCGCTACTCGCAAAATCTTAAATGCCATGTCCCACGCTCAAAAGAATGGCATTGATATTACGGCCCTCGGCGGCTTTTCTTCTATTGTTTTTGAAAATTTTAATCTGGAAAGTATGCCCCAGGTGCGAAACATCACCTTAGATTTCCAAAAATTTACCACGGGGAATACCCACACCGCCTATATCATCTGTCGTCAAGTGGAAGCCTCTGCGAAACAATTGGGCTTAGAAGCGGCGAAGTTGAGTGTGGCGGTGGTGGGTGCGACCGGGGATATTGGCAGCGCGGTGTGCAACTGGCTCCGTCACCGTACCGGCGTGGGGCATCTGTCTCTGGTGGCCCGCAACCGCGATCGCCTCAATCAATTAGCCTCAGAGATTCCCCACAGTAAGGTCATGGACTTGGAAGAAGCCCTGCCCATGGCAGACATTGTGGTGTGGGTGGCCAGTATGGCCAAGGGCATGATTTTGGATCCCCTGCGTTTACCCAAGCCCTGCGTTTTAATTGATGGGGGCTATCCCAAAAATTTGGGGAATAAGGTTCAGCATCCAGAAGTCTTTGTGCTCAATGGCGGCATTGTGGAGCATTCTTTGGATATTAGCTGGAAAATTATGGAAATCGTCAACATGGACGTGCCCGCCCGTCAGTTGTTCGCCTGTTTTGCGGAATCCATGCTTTTAGAATTTGAGAAGTGGTACACTAACTTTTCCTGGGGGCGAAATCAAATCACCCTCGAAAAAATGGAACAAATTGGCGCAGCCTCCGTTAAGCACGGTTTCAGACCCCTTCTTCTTTCCCATGTCTAGTTCTCAGCGGAAAACTATTTTTCTGGATTTTGAAAAGCCTTTAGTGGAATTAGAGGCCCGGATTGAGCAAATTCGTAAGCTAGCAGCCGAAAATCCAGAGGTGGACGTGTCGGAGCAAATTACCCAGTTGGAAAGTCGGGCGGCTCAGTTGCGTCAGGAAATTTTTAGTAGCCTCTCCCCCTCCCAACGCATCCAGGTGGCCCGCCATCCCCGTCGCCCTAGCACCCTGGACTATATTCAAAGTATTAGCGATCGGTGGTTGGAACTCCACGGCGATCGGTGTGGGTCTGATGACCTCGCCTTAGTGGGGGGCATTGGGCAACTGGGGTCTTACAACGTCGTCTTTTTAGGGCATCAAAAAGGGCGAGACACCAAGGATAATATTGCCCGCAATTTTGGCATGGCCTCCCCCGGTGGCTACCGCAAAGCGATTCGGTTAATGGAGCACGCAAACCGGTTTGGCCTGCCCATTATTACCTTTATTGATACCCCCGGAGCTTGGGCCGGTCTAGAAGCGGAAAAACTCGGCCAAGGGGAAGCGATCGCCTATAACCTGCGGGAAATGTTTCGCTTTGAAGTGCCTATTCTCTGCACCGTGATCGGGGAAGGGGGCTCTGGAGGGGCGTTAGGCATTGGCGTAGGCGATCGGCTGTTAATGTTCGAGCATTCCGTGTACACCGTCGCCAGTCCCGAAGCCTGTGCCGCCATTCTCTGGAAAGATGCCTCCAAGGCCAGCCAAGCCGCCGAAGCCCTGAAAATTACCGCCCTCGACCTCAAAGCCCTAGGGATTCTGGATGAGATTTTGCCCGAACCCCAAGGCGGCTCCCATAACGCCCCCCTAGAAGCCGCCGCCACCCTCAAGGCCAGTTTACTCCGCCATTTAGATCACCTGAGCCCACTATCCCCCAAAGAACTACAGGATCAGCGCTATGCCAAATTCCGCAAGATCGGCGTTTTTCTAGAGTCTTGACCCTGTACAGGGTTGAATTTCGTGATGTACCTTAGTGAAGAGTTTTTTGGCTCCGAGGAGAACGTTTTGCATGACTGACGCTGCTGTTCTTGATCCAACCCCTTCACCGCCATCTTCCGGCTCTACCCCCGCCCTAGTGGTCGAAAATCTCAGAAAAACCTATCGCACCGGGTTTTGGTTAAATCGTAAAGTGGAGTCCCTCAAAGGGGTGTCCCTCAGTGCCCAACAGGGAGAAACCTTCGGCTTATTAGGCCCTAACGGGGCGGGTAAAACCACCCTTTTAAAAAGTATTTTAGGCATTGTGCGTCCCAGTGGTGGCACGGGCACTATTTTAGGTCGTCCCCTAGGGGATCGGGCGGTGCGGCAACGGGTGGGCTATCTGCCGGAAAATCCCTATTTTTATGAATATTTGACGGGTTGGGAAATCTTAGAATTTAGTGCTAGTTTGTTTCAAATTCCCCTCAAGGATGCCCGCAAGCGCATTGTCGAACTGTTAGACTGGGTGGGTCTATCTCAAACGGCAGCCCGCAAGAAACAATTACGCCAATATTCTAAAGGGATGTTGCAACGGGTGGGGTTAGCCCAAGCCTTAATTAATAATCCCGATGTGGTGTTTTTAGATGAGCCTATGTCCGGCTTAGATCCCTTGGGACGGTATCAAATTCGGGAGATTATTCTCTCTTTAAAAGCCCAGGGAAAAACAATTTTTTTCAATAGTCATGTGTTATCTGACGTAGAGAAAGTTTGCGATCGTTTAGCCATCTTAGCGCGGGGAGAATTACTCTGCATCGGAACGATCGATGAGCTTTTAGGCAAAGCAGAACACTATCAGGTACGGGGCCAGGGGGGCAATCCTGAAATTCTGGGTCAATGGTTAGACACCCTAGTTTTTGAAGATCAATATTGGCAGGGAATGCTGAAGGGAGAGCCCCAGGAGTTTTTAGGGAGTTTGCGCCTCATGGGGGGGCAGTTATTGTCCTTGAATTTGTATCGACCGTCCCTAGAGCAGTTTTTTGTGGAGGAATTGCGTCAACGGAATATTCAACCTAGTGAATAGACTGGGTGAGGGTCACGAAGGGGAATCGGATAGTTACTGATAAATAACTCTTTCCCCTTTTCTGCCTTATTCTGCATATAGTTATTCATGCCATATTGTAATTCCCACTCATAGATATAAGCAAAAGCAAAGTATTCCCGAACCTCTTCACAGTCATCGTAGGTAATTAACCACTGGTGGCAACAGTCTGACATTAATTGGGCAAAACGTTGATGATCGAAACAGGTATGTAAATCACCTTTGCGCCCATACAATTTAGAACGAGTTTTACTGAGGTAAGGGGGATCTAGAAAAATAAAAACATCCTCTCCCGGTTCTTGCAGCAGAACACTATAATCAGCATTGGTGATACGAGTCTGGTCAAGACATCCCTGGAGGGCAGAAAGTCGTTGAATGGAAGACTCGGTAAATCGACCTTCAAAGGAAGCCTGGGAATACCCCCCACTCTCGATCGTCCCTGAAAAGGTAATTCGATTCAGGACAAAAAACCTAACTGCCCGCTGGCTTGGGCTCAGGGTATTGGTATTTGCGGAAGCCAGGTGATCAAATAAAGCCCGGCCATCTTTTGCTTCTCGCTTAATTTGGGAAACTTGTTCAACTAATTCCGGTAAATTTGTTTTAACGTGTAGCCAAAAATAATACAATTCCTGATTAAAATCATTGATCCAACAGGGCAATTCTGGCTGCTGTTGCAGGATATAAAATAGAACGGAACCACCCCCCACAAAAGGTTCTCGAAATTCCTTGAAGGTTTGAGGCAAATAATGGGCAATCTGAGGGATAGCTTTTTGCTTGCCACCGGGATAGCGGAGAGGGCTTTTAGGCATGG
>DALYGI010000256.1:0-6532 GCA_031971595.1 Prochlorotrichaceae cyanobacterium CTOTU29312 | reverse complement strand
CCCAGATCTTTGGCTGGGGAACCGTTTGTAAAAAGGCTATTCCTTTGCTTCTGACTTTGCTCTCAAAATCTGTTGGTTCAGGCTGTTGTCTAACGGGAATCACAAAGATGCTCCATGTTGTCTTGCAAAAAATAGCCACCGAGACCAAAACTCATCATCTTCGGCCAAGTATTTTCTCAGGGCATCTGAAACCCTTTGCACCTCTTCTGAGCTAGGGGTCTCTTCTTCTTGAAGTTGCTTTGCTGCTTGAATAGCCTGCTCTCCTTCAAGGGAACGGGACTGCCCTAGGCCAAACACATCGGATGTAAGCCATGAATCAATGCGTCCTTGTCGAATAAAGGGTAACTGGATCAACTCGATTTCGTTGCCAACGGAGTTATTCTTTGCCAGATCTAAGAGAAATAACTTGTCAAACTTCTCATCAAATCTTGATTCCACGGATGCCATGATCAGAGGAGAGTGTGTAGCAACCATTAATTGTACTTGCAAATCACTCGCTAAGTCCGCTCTAATATCTAACAGCGCAGATAGAATGACCCGTTGCCATTGTGGGTGCAAATGAGCTTCTAACTCATCAATTAAAATAACCATTCTTTTTTGAGGTTTTTTGCGAATCAACTGGGACTGAATTTTATGTTCTTCCCATGCCCAAACCATCAGGTACGCGAGGGTTATAATACGACGGACTCCTGCGGAAGTATATACTATAGGAACACTTCCATAGGAGTGCTCAATGGTTGGGATTAATCTAACATCATAGGGAAGTCTAACCGGTTCACCGGGTCTTAAAATACCTAAGTCGCTTTGAGCAGGGGGAGACAAGCGTTCAAGTACTCTCGCTAACGTGCCAAAGGGAGAACTGTCTGGTCTACTTTGCCATTGAATCCAATCTTGAAGTAACCCATTAATAAAGGTAGTTCTGCGACCTCCAACTTCTATGTCATGTCCATTCCAGATTTCATCTCTTGTAAAGATAAATGGGCGGGGAGTTAGATCATTTTTTCCTTGGTCTTGAGTAGCAAAATATTCCTTGGCCGGATCCCAAACAGCGAAAGATCCATCCACTTTTGCATAAATCAATAAACCAGGAATCGTAGGTCGTTTTTTAGGAGCTTTCCAACTTTGGGTTTGCCAGTCATAAGGTACTTTTATTTTTTCGGAATCAAAGTCTCTTGAGATTTTAAATCCTATGGTAGATTTATTTTTACTGCCATTTGTCATTGGATATGCTTGTAAACCAGCCCATTTTCCAGTTAAAGCCCACCAAGCACAATCCAGTAAAAAAGTCTTTCCTAGTCCATTGTCCCCAGTTATTAAAGTTAGTCTTTCCCCTGGGTAAAAAACGATATTCTTTGCTGATCCAACGGATTGAATTTCTAAAAGGTGCAGCGTTCCACCTTTCTTTATGGGTTTGACTACTTCAAGTTTAACAACAGAAAGCGTTTGACCTTCTGCTTCAATTGATTCAGGAGCTTTTCCAATGATGGACTGCAACTCTCTTAAAGATATTTTTCCATCCTGAAATAGATCTTCTAGCACATTATGCTCTGGAACTGAAGAATCAAAAAGCTTCTTCTCCTCAGGGGCAATAGAAAACTCCTCTAAGAAAGTTTGAACCACATCCTGAGCCGTTGTACCACTTTCCCAATTTCGTTCTCTATACAACCAAACGGCTAGATGAAAGGTTGGAATTGAGGTTACTTTTATTCGGTTTAAATGCTTACGCAGTATTTCAATATAATTTGTCTGCCATCCCCACAGATCAGTATAGTTTGGATGAATCAAAGCCTTTGCTAAATTGCCTCTGGTTCTTGTGCTTCGCAAAGCGGAGCTAGCCTCTTTGGGTAAGAACCATCGTTGGTTTGAATTTAATGTCTTAAAGACTTGGTAGCAATATGGAGAATCTGGATCTGGCTTAAAGTAGGTTTCAAGAAACTCTGTCTCTTTCGTATTAATAGGATACTGGATCCCATGACCAATCGGCAAAGATGCTTTTTTGAAAACTAAGAATGTGATTCCATAAAAGGGATGGACAGACTTCAATGATTCGAGAGATTCTCTTATTTGCTCGGTTTTAAGAAACATAAAGCCATACCAGCAATTCTGAATTTTAAAGTATGTCTCAGCTTAACTTAGAGTTTATAGTTATCCCCTAAAAAGGAGGGTAATTCTACTTTGATGTAGGAAAGGGGTAGGTCAGTAAAACGATCGTCTTCGGCGGTTTTAGTGAGGAGGGCTGTAAATGCCTGGAAAAAGGTTTCTCGATCGTTTTCACTGTGAGGGTCGCACTCTTTTAAGAGGGTCTGGCATTCCCGATAAAAAGACTGGTAGCGTCCTTTCCAATGTTGAATGGCGGTTTCCTGCTCCCGGAGTTGCTGTACTTGATGGAGAACCTGTTCCTGTAAATCTGTTACCTGTTCTTCTAAGGATTTAATGCGGTTTTCCTGTTGTTCACAACGATCGCTACAATCGAGGCATTGATGCTGAAGTTGGGCTTCCCGGCGAGTTAAGTGATTAACCTGAATTTCTAATTCTTCTTTTTTGAGGGCAGTTAAGACTAAATCATCCTGAATCTGAAGAATCATTTGGGCATGGGAGTCTTGCAGGGATTGAAAATGGGCAATTTGGTTTTGGGCTAACCGCAACTCCTGTTTTAGGCTGAGAATAGCCCGATGTTGAATCTGAGAAAAAGACTCGGTTTCCGCCAATTGCTCCTCTAAAAGATCTTGAACCTGAAGTTGATTTCTTAAATCTGCCATGACCAGTAAGGCCTGATCCAGAGCGTGCTCTAGGGTGGACATTCGACCGTCAATGGGATTGTCCTTCCCTTCAGGCGTGACGCATTCAGGCACAGAATACTCAGGCCTACTGCACTCCGTCGCGCAGTCCCCCTGATGCTCCTGAGATAGGGTCGGAATTCCTGGGCTTTCCCCCACACTCCCTCCAGTGTTAATCCCGCTAAGTGGTTACCATCTTGTCCGTTGTAGTCTTTTCGATTGTTGTCAGTTTGCCGTCACCCTAGCACAGGTTGTTCCAATTGAGAAGGTCTGGAGCCACGTCCTAGCAGTATCGGATCACGATCGTTTTTGGATCGGGCTTTTTGAACCTTCAAGCTTGAAAGATTAATTCCCGGACAGTTCCCGGGCCGATCGAATCTGCTCCTGGGCGGCTTCATGCTCCTCTAGGGTGCGACTAAAGACATGGGTGCCATCGTACCGGGCAACAAAGTAGAGGTAATCGTTAGTTTCAGGGGTGAGAATGGCGGTGAGGCTCCCCTGGCCGGGGCTGGCGATGGGGGTGGGGGGGAGACCGGGGTTAATGTAGGTGTTGTAGGGGGAGGGGGTTCTTACCTCCTCTAGGGTGAGGGGACGATCGGGGGTTTGCTGTATGCCTAGACCATATTCGACGGTGGGATCCACCTGGAGGGGCATTCCCAAATCTAAGCGGTTCAGTAAGACTCCCGCAATCCGATCGCGCTCCTCCGGTAAGACGGCTTCTTTTTCGACGATACTGGCCAGGGTTACCCATTCCTGTAAGGTGAAGGTGCTGGTCTGAGTATGCTGATCCCGCAGGGGTAAGGCAACGGTTTCAAATTGTTTGAGCATTAAGCTAATAACCGCTTCCGGGGTGGCATTGTTGTAGGCCAGTTCGTAGGTATCGGGGAAAAGATACCCCTCTAGGTGGGGAATGTTGGCAGGCAACCAGGGAAAACGATCGTAGGGAATCTGGGTTGCAGCTTGCAGAAAATCCTCCGCCGGAAATAGCCCTTGTCCCTGAAAATAGGCGGCCATCTTTTGTAATGACCACCCTTCGGGAATGGTAATGGGGATCGATTGTACCTCCCCTTGCCAAATGATCTGGGCCACTTCCGTGAGGGATTGGGTGGGGGAGAGTTGATAGACTCCTGCCTGAAACCCGCCACGATGACCCTCCGGGTGGAAGCGTTGGCGCAGGGTCAACCATTGACTCCACAGGCTCCACGCCGTAGCAGAGCGAATAACCCCCAGGGTCTCTAACCGATCGCCAATGGTTTGGGCCGGGGTGCCAATGGGAATATCTAATTGAACGAGGGGCGGCGTTTCCCCCTCAAGGGTTTCCGGGTCGATCGCAGGGGCTTTGGCCCATATCCACCACCGCCAACCCTGCCACCCCATGCCCAAAAAGAGCAGGGTGAGCAGAAGCGTAAACCATCCCCACGGGAACCGGCGATTCGGACGATTAGACTGTTGTTTCGGCCTGCGGGCGCGAACATCAGGCCGAGGTGGAGAGTGTGGAGAATTCGGAGGAATGGGTTGCATAACGTCAGCCTGTGGGCGGTTAAAGCTTACTCCTCTTCATCAAAATCGTCATCCTCATCCTCTCCCTCATCCTCCTCGATCGTATTCATCAATTGCCCCGCCAAATATTCTTCCAGTACGGGTTGGATGCGCTCTAACTCCTCCCCTTCCAAAACCTGCGGTTGCCCTTGCACCATCCGGGCCAAAATTAACACCGGCTCCAGGGGGGCGCAGATGGCATATTCTTGCTCGTTGTAGAAAAAGTCTGCTAACAACTGAAAGGAATCGTGGCTTGTTCCATTGGCATCGTCCGGTTCATAGCCGTAGTCTTCCTCCTCCTCCAAATCCGGCACTTCCCCCGAAACCGTCAGGGTAAAGGCGCTCCGATGCAGGTCTATATTTTGCTCTGCTAAAACAGCCTGGGCAATGGGATACAACGCCTCAATCTCTTCCTCGGTTTCCACTAAGATCAGTTCATCCTCTTCCTCATCCTCGCTCCAGGCAAAGAACTCAACGGGAATATCTACGGGCATTAAGACCACATAGGAACCTTCCTTCAGTTGTAGAGAGTGCTCGATATAGCAGGAGAGCGATCGTCCCGCCTGATCTTTAACCGTCACGGTGGGGAGATCCATCTCTTCAAATTCGATGTCCAAGGTATGTGTTCCTCCAAATGCAATGCGGACTAAGGCGCAGACTGATTTCTACGTGTACCAACCCACGGAGATATTGATGATGAACCGTACCACAGAAAGGGTTCTAAAGGTCTGGGTTAACAAGAATTTTTACATCTGAGCGTCAGCCAAATTCATAGCCCTGCTCGACCCAATAATGCCAGTCTTCGATCGCCTCTTGGGTTCCGGGATCCGTGTCTATGGGTTTAAGTTGGCTGAGGGGCACCCCCAAGACATCATCTTCCCACTGGATTTCCACAAACATTTCCTGCTCACACTCCTCCGCTGGGGCGATCCCAAGGACAGTAACGATCGTATCGACTTTGAGGGGAGAGATGCGACGCTTATGGATACAGGTGGCCTGGAAGGGGAATTGTAACTTATCATCTAAGTAGTAATACCAACCCATGGCCTGTTCCTCTGGGCCATAGGCATCGACCACAATTTCCATGATGATCCGATCTTCCCGCACGTCATCTTGCATTTCAAACCTCCATGAAATTAACGGTATGTGCAACTTAAGCGCCAAGAGCCCTGGTTTCCCGTAGAACGAAGCCCAATCTCTGGATGCAATGTCCCCAGAACAGGGGATCCTGAGAATAGCTGGCACATCGCGTGAAATTATCCAAAATTATACTGCAAACGGTATCTTTTACTACAGTTAAAAATCTCAAAGTGTGGGATTCCTGGCAGTCTATACCTACCAATGCAAAAATTTGATGCTACGATCGCTTTCATACCGTCTTTCTCTGTCCCACCATGCAAATTAGTGATCGCACCCGTCCAGTTTCCGATCAGTTGGTTAAAGATCTCACCGTAGCTGAACTCCGCACCCTGATTTATCTCACCGTCGAAGAACTACTCCTTGAATTCTTGGGTGATCCCGATCGGGGCTTAACCCTCAAACCCGCAGTCTTGAAAGAACTCCTCGCCCAACAGCAACAACGCCAACAAACCAATGAAATAGGACTCTCTACTCTCGAAGTATTACAGGAATTAGGGCTGGATTAACCATGTCCTACATAGTTAAATATCAACTTCAAGCTGTTTCTGACTTAAAAAAGTTAGATAAACAAACTCAAAAACGCATTACGAACAAAATTACCTGGTTAGCAGAAAACTTTGAACAAATTATCCCCCAGCCTCTAACAGAAAATTGGTCAAATTTCTATAAACTCCGCGTTGGAGACTACCGAGTAATTTATAGTATCGATCGACAGATTGAAGTTCTTTGGATTGAGAAAATAGGTCATCGTAGAGAAATATATCAATCTTAAAATCGATCCACCTTACAGAGGGAGCTTTGCAATACGATTGATCCACTCTTCAGCACTGGACACTGCCCAAATCAACAACAGTTCTTCAACAACAACATCAATAGCTAGCTTCCTAGAAACAATAATAACGCCTGAACTTTGATGGCTGGAGATGAACGCAGCAAACTCTGATGGCATTGTTCTTCGATCATGACTGACGAGAATACGTTGCTGGTGTGCTGCAATGGCCAAGACATCCTTATCCTTGACACCTTCTAACCCAGCAAAAAAAGCCGTCTGAAAATCAACCTTAGCTTCCCGTCGT
>DALYGI010000255.1:0-6536 GCA_031971595.1 Prochlorotrichaceae cyanobacterium CTOTU29312 | reverse complement strand
ATTGGCAGCGAGACTATCTTATTAACCTGTCCAGAATATGGGGAGTATTATAAAACTCTTAGTTTTGAAAAGGTGATTAGTGTGAGGAATCTTTTACCTGTAGTATTTGCTGCAACAACTCTATTGGTTGCTGATGGCTACGGCAATCTTGTCCACGCCCAAAGTGCAGACATCTTAGACCCGGCTGCATCTAATTCTCCCAGTCTAGACACGGTACCCTATCAAGCCAGCGATTTAATGACCGAAACGATCGCTAATGTCCCCCTAGATCTAGATGATTTTTGTGCCAATTATCCCTATAACTCCCGTTGTGAAGGATATACACCTGAGTCTGAACCGGCTGAGGAAGAAGCATCTACTAGCGATCAAAGTGGGTCTTCAGCTAACAGTGCTTGGGCCATTGGGACTGATATTAGTACCCTAGGACTTGGAGCGAATGTAACCCGTCGGCTCACGCCAAAGTTTAATGTTCGCGGTGCCGTTAATGGATTTACGATCGGGGCTGATGTGGAAGATACGGATGTTAACTATAATGCGGATCTCACATTAATCAACGTCTCAACCCTGGTGGATTATCACCCTGTCCAACGCCTAGGCTTTCGTCTGACGGGTGGTTTAATTTTCAACGACAACAAAATTAGCGGATCTGGACAGCCATCTACTGCACAAACATTTGAATTTAATGGCACTGAATATTCTACTAGGGATACCGGTAGTATTGATGCTGAAATTTCTTTCGGGAGTCCTGTTGCGCCTTATATTGGCATTGGATGGGGAAATGCAGTTAAACCCAATCAACGATGGGGCTTTTCTGCCAATGTAGGAGTGATGTTCCCAGGTTCTCCTGATGTAGATATTAACCCCGGTAACCCCAATATATCTGGGGCCCTAGCTAATGACATTGAGGCGGAAGAGAAGGAGCTAGAAGATGATCTAGACTTCTTAACAGTGTATCCAGTTGTGAGTATCGGGGTTACCTATCGCTTTTAGGGTTTCCCTAGTTTGAGGGTAGTTTTTCGGCTACTGAATACATCCGTTCTAAGTCAGTAGTTCTAGGTTAGTTTGGTTTCGATCGCCGCAAGCCTTACGCAGTAAGGGGCATATTTCGGGATCTCCCACAAGCTACCTAGGACTGCTGTAGTTAGTCGTTAGGAAAAATAAAGAGCAGATCCAAATGGAAAATAGCATTATTCTTGATTTTATTCTTTGACTCTTGCTTCTTCGTCAAAGTTAGGCTTTAGATTAATCTTCTCGTTATGCCTCACAATTCTGAAAAGTAAACCACAATTCATATTTGGCTTTCAATAACTGTGAATATTTCGCAACATGGTGTAAAACAGGTCACTCCAAAAGTTCACAAGTAGAAGTTGTTTTTGATGTTATGCAAAATTTAGTATTTAGTCTAGCGGAAGGAATTGATCGAGTTTATGCAAATGCAGAGGAAAAGGCACGTTATCCAGAGCACCTACCAGCCAAGGCAAACACAACCTGTCTCCAATTACAAGGGGGGAAGACCTAGATTGTAATCCTATTCCCTGTCCCCTGAGAATCAGTGGGTAGCCGAAATGTAAGGATGCTGTTAACTTTTAGAAGTCTTTTGGAATCAATTTGCAATCAATGTGGGTTAACCATGAAGCCTTCCTTTCATCACGTTCTTCCCCTGCTGGTGGTGCTGTCTCTGGGCAGTGGCGGCTGTGCTGTGTTGCAGAAAATAGGGGGGGGCGGCGGTGCGCCGGGGGGCTTCAGCCCCGATCAGGTGCAGGTTTTTCCCGTTAGCCTCAAAACTTTGGCGGCGGAGCCTTTAGAGGAAAGTTCCCTGTTTATTGGCACGTTGGAAGCGTCCCAGCGGGTGGAGATTAAGCCGGAGGCGGCGGGACGGGTGACTCAGGTGTTGGTGAAGCCAGGGGATTCGGTTACGCCGGGTAAGGCTTTGCTTCGTCTCAGCCCCGATCGCAGTGAGGTGGCGCTGACGGCGGCGGAGGCTAGGGTGGATGCGGCCCGGGCGGCGAGGAATACGGCGGAAGCCCAGTGGCGATCGTCCCAGGCGAGGGTGGTGGAGCTTCAGGCAGATCTGGAGTTAAAAAAGGCGGATTTTGACCGCACCAGTAATTTGGTGAAGGAGGGGGCTCTGGCTCAACAATCCCTGGATCAGGTGGTGCGGGATCGGGATGCGGCTCTGGCGGCGTTAAATGCAGCGAAACAGCAGGTATTAGCCAATGCGGCGGCGGTGGAGGAGGCGAAGGCGGCCCTAGCCCAGGCGGAGGCGGGGGTACGATCGGTGCAGGAGGATTTGCAAGATACGACGGTGAATGCCCCCATTGCGGGGGTGGTGGGGGATTGGGACATTAAGCTGGGGGACTATGTGGAAGTGGGGGATACGGTGACCTCCATTACCAATAACCAAACCTTGGAAATTGAGCTACCGATCCCGGTGGAGTACCGCGACCAACTGAAGCTGGATCTGCCGGTGCAATTGCGGAATTACAGCACGGAAACGGTGTTGGCGGAGGGCAAGGTGAACTTTATTTCTCCCTCGGTAGATTCCCGCACTCAGTCTATTTTGGTAAAAGCTGAGGTGGCCAATCCCAAAGGGACACTGCAAGATGCCCAGCAGGTGGAAGCCCGTGTCCTGTGGTCTAAGGCTCCGGGAATTCTGGTTCCCACCGAAACGATCGTTCGGTTTGGGGGACAGACTTTTATTTTTGTGGCGAAGCAGCAGGAGGATGGCTTGGTGGCGGAGCAGCGCCCCGTAACTCTGGGCAATCTTCAGGGCAATGCCTATCAGGTCTTGGAAGGGCTAGAGGCGGGGGAGCAAATTGTGGTATCGGGGATGTTAAACCTGGCGGATGGGGCTAAGATCGCGGTTCAGGAGGGTCAGCAGGGTCAAGCTGAACAATCTAATCAGGCGGGTCAGGCGGGTCAATAGGAGAGCGGGCAGAATTTGCAGAATACTCCATGCCTAAAACTCCCTGGGGTCGCCAACGCATCAAGCCAATTAAAATCATCCCCACCCCGACTAACCGCAGGGCTTCTAGCCGGGCATCTCCCCATCCCGTAAATCCAAACCGGCTGAGGCTCTCGTAGCCCCAAAAGAGCAGGGAACCTAACAGGGGCCCCAAGGGATGACCCGCGCCCCCCAGCACCACGATCGTCCAGGCATCAAAGGTGAGTTGGGGCTTAAAGTTATCGGGGAAGACACTGCCCAAATGCCAGCTATAAAATGCCCCCGCCAAGGCCGCGATCGACCCGCCCACCATGAGCACCTGTAATTTATAGCTAAAAACGTTTTTGCCTACCGCCGTGACCACCTGTTCATCTTCCCGGATGGCTTTGACAATGCGGCCCCAGGGGGAATCTAAGGCGGTGGTGATCAGCCTGTGAACCGCCACCAGAGCCCCCAGCAGCAACAGCAGCAGCCCCGCCCGACGGTAACCCGGTACCCAGGTGTAGTAATAGAGGGCGTAAGTCGTGGCGCAATACAGCCCTAGTCCTAAACCGCCCCAGAGTAAGAGGAGCCCCCAAGACTGGAGGGGAGAGCCACGCCGATGTGCTTGGCGGAACCACTGGAATAGCCCCTGTAAGCAGACCCCACTGAGAACTGTCCAAGCCCCAATCAGGGCTAAGCGCAGCAGCAAATTCGGCTCAAAGGCCGCCCCCTGAAGAGGACGATCGAACCCTACAATGCCTTGGGTTCCCTGGGTTAGCCAAGCCTCATTTACCGCCACCAGCCGCAGCGCTTCGGCAAAACCAATGGTCACAATGCCCAGATAATCTTGACGGAGCCGCAGGGTCGTGATCCCCATAAGCCCCCCTAGGGCTGCCCCCCCAACCATGCCCCCCACCACCGCCAGAACGATCGGCACACCCCGCAGATTGAGTAAAACCGTGGTATAGGCCCCGACGATCATAAATGCCCCATGGCCAAAGTTGAGCAGACCGCCATAGCCCCACTGAAGGTTTAACCCCCAACTAAAGAGGGTATACACCCCCACCACACTGGCCAGGTAGAGGAGGTAACTGGTCACGGGGTTTGCTCCAAAAAGGTCCTGGCCATGGCTCCCGCCGAAATTTGTTTGAGGCTATAGGCCACTAACCCTTGCCCCATGATCTGACAAATGAAGGCCAGCCCCACAATAGCCAACCATCCTTGGGTACTGAGGGGAAACCAGTGCGGCTCAACGATCGCCATCACCACAAAGGAGCAGAGGGCCGCCACAATGCTACTACCCCATAAAATCGCCAGGGTGGACAGGTGATCGTGGAGACGTTCCACACAGAGCAGGTAAACACTAAAGGATGCCGCCGCTAGCACCGCCGCCAGATCTCCCAGGGCATGGGTTGGGGAAATTTGGAAGTCTCCCGCCCCAATTAAAATCGCCCCCGTCAGCGCCAGCCCCATGCCGAGTTTGAAACGATTGTCGAACTGTTTGCCCCAGAGCAACCAGGCCCCCGTACTGGCAAACAGCGGCGCACAGTTATCCAAAATGGTGGTATTGGCCACCTTAGTTTGGGTGAGAGCCCAGGCCGCCAGCAGTAAATCCCCCGCCAGGGCCATGCCCGCCAGGATCAGCCAGGGCCAGCGACGGGCTGGAAAGTTTAAAAAAGAAGCCATCAAAAATTGAGGGCGGGATTCACTTCCCTCTGAGCGGTTTTCCCCTGAAAAATTTGCCTCTGACCGATCGCTTTGGGTCTGGGTTGGAGCCTGGATCTGGATTGGAGCCTGGGTCTGGGTTGGAGCCTGGATTTGGAGCCAGGAGTCAAGGGCGATCCAAACGCCTAGCCCTAGGGTGGTCATCCAAAAGCGGTTAAAAATGGTAGCAAAGGGGCCAATTTCTAGCTCACTAAATTTGACAAAAATAGCCCCAGAAGAGGAAGCGATCGTCCCGATCAGTAACAGGAGAATGGCAAAGGAAACCGGATCAGTGCGGCGGGTCATGGCTCAACCTCAGACTAGGATGGGCAGGGGAGGGGGTGATGGGCGGACGCACTTCCCCAAAAGCATCCACTTCATGGAGCGATCGTTGCTCCAGTTCATCCACATAACCACAGCGGGCCTGGGGGAAAGCATCACAATAGGCCACATAGGGCTTAATATCCAACACCGGGGTTTGATCCAACAAATCAATGCCCTCCACGGTTAACTCTAAGCCAGACACCTTGAGGAGTTTAGTTGTACTTAAACCGATCGGGTTGGGGCGATGGGGCGCACGGGTAGCGATCGTGCCTTTGGGGGAACCGGAGCCTCTGGGCAGTTTCACCAGGGGGTTCCAGGAGTGATTGAGGTGCAACCAGGCAATAATCCAAATCCGTTCAAACCCCTCTAAATCTCGTAGGGCCAGGGGGGGAATACGATCGGCAAAAAGCTCCACCGTAGCGATCGCCGGGGTGTAATGGTCGGGGGCCGATCGTAACACCGCCTGCCGAGGGGTACCATGGCGCTCCCGGTAGGGGGAATGCACCACCCCAATCGGGTTGAGGACGATCTCTTCGGGAAAGGGAAGAGAATCAATGTAGTTTTTAGGGGGAAGTTTAGGCATGGTTGTCATCTTACCCGACCTAAAAGAGAAGAGTGCAGCGCTGGGCACCACACTCTCCTAGAATCTAACCTTGAACAGCCAACCCACCCCTAACCCCTCCCAGGAGGGGAACCGGAATAAACTCTACCAGGAGGGGAACCGGGATAAAGTTTTTACTAGATGGCTTCCATATCCCGTTCGCCAGTCCGGATCCGAATGATTTGATCCACGGGGCTGATGAAGATCTTACCATCCCCGATTTCGCCGGTACGGGCGGCTGAAATGACTTTTTCAACTACCATATCGACCTGATCATCCTCGACCACAATTTCAATTTTTAGCTTTTGTAAAAATTCCACGGTGTATTCTGAGCCACGGTAGCGTTCCGTTTGCCCTTTTTGACGACCAAACCCCCGCACCTCGGAAACGGTCATCCCGACAATTCCTGCATTCACGAGGGCGATTTTAACTTCATCCAACTTAAAGGGGCGGATGATTGCTTCTACTTTTTTCAAGAGTCTTTCTCCTTATTGATCTCATAATGATGCTATACCGCAAACGGTGAAGCGCAACCTTCGCCGTGTTGCTTAGTATAGGAAGATTACATCTCCCCTAAGCTAAACATTGGGGATTTCTTAATTTTTGTGACTATAGATACATTTTGGGATTTGCCATGAGGATTTTGTTTTGGCATCGTCGGGATTTAAGGGTTGGAGATAATGGGGGACTGTGGCAGGCTCGGCAATCGAGTGCCAAAATTACGGGGGTCTTCTGTCTCGATCCGGGAATTCTGCAACGGGAGGATACGGCGGCGATTCGGGTTAATTATCTGCTGATCTGTTTGCGGGAACTTCAGGAGCAATACCGCCGTTTGGGCAGTGAGTTACTGATTTTTCAGGGGAATCCCATCGCCTTGCTGCCGACCCTAGCCAAGGCGATCGATGCGAAAATGGTCTACTGGAATCAGGATGTGGAGCCCTATGCCCAAGAGCGGGACGGGGCCGTTACCCAAGCCCTAAC
>DALYGI010000254.1:1719-6576 GCA_031971595.1 Prochlorotrichaceae cyanobacterium CTOTU29312 | reverse complement strand
AGCCCTATTCTGCCGTCATTGATAGATCCCCTTATTTAGCCTGGCCTACTTACTATAACTGTATAGGAACATCAGTTTTAAGCACTTAAGCTCCGTTAAATCTTTAGATTAATGGGCTATTTTCATGATACAGGTAGAACAAATTCAAGCTGAAATTAAAGCACTTTCCCAGGAAGAATTTATACAACTGAGAAACTGGATTGCTGAACAGAATTGGTCACTGTGGGATCAACAACTTGAGATAGATGTTACTTCTGGCAAGCTAGATTTTTTACGGGAAGAGGCAATGGTTGCAAAATCTCAAGGAAAGCTCCAGGAGTTGTAAGTGCATCGAGCAACACCACAATTTTGGAAGCGTTTTTACGCCTTACCGTCAAATATCCAGAGACAACCGATCGCCCTGCTAAAATAGGAAGCATCCAGCCACCCCCCCTTGCATAAATATGACAGAACTTGCTCAAGGCGGGCTCGAAAAAGACATTCAAGCCCAACTCACTAGCTCCTAGTTCCTAAGGCACCCTCACCTCAATTACACTGGCATTAAAGTTGTAGGTCTTGCCTTCTAATTCCACTGGAGTACCCATTTTCATTTTGCTATTTCCCAAAACAACCCCCGTATCTGTCACCTGAGCGTCCCCCCCGATCGTTAGGAGCAAGTCCGCTGTATAGGCAAGCTCAGGACGGGGATCGGGTAAAGATTTTAAGGATCCGTCAGGCTGGGGCACCGCGATGGATCGGGGTGTGGAAGAGACCGCTAAAACCTTCACCTCCCCGTAGGGTTGATTGCGAATAATAATGTTGGTCTTTCCCTCGTCTAGGAGGTTTTTCATGAGTGTATCGGGAGCCTTAACACTTAACCCCCTCGCCCACACATCTATCTCCACGGGCTGAGTGGTTACCCCCACCTGAGCAACGGAGCCGCCCTGGCCAGGGATCAGAAAAATGCCGATCGCTACGACCACCATAATCAAGATCGCTGCCATATCTAGTATGCTAACTCGCCCGAAGAGACGACCCTGGGAATCTAAAATCGCCATAACTGCTGAACTTCATCCTTACACGGTGCCAATACCGTCATTGAACCATACCCTAAGATTCTCAAGAGGCTGTAGCGAAAAGATTAAGTTTTGTTAAACTTGTAGAGAAGTACTTAGCCTTGCTGTCCCTCTCACCCATCTCTCACCAACCCACTCACCTCGACCAAACGATCGCTTATGCCCCTAACTTCTACCGATTCCCAAGATACTAGAGCCGGTCTTGCTGCGGAAATGCCCCCCCATGCCCCCAATATCGAGGAGTCTGCCCAGGAAACTGGATCAATCGCCTCAGACCCTGAGCCTGAAAACCAGCCTGAGCAATCCGCCAGCTATGTCAAACTAGCCATGCGAAACATGGTTAAAAAAGGTCGTAAATCCCTAACGCATTTTTTCCTCACGACTACCGCCCTGATGGGGCTGTTGGTTGGGCTATCCTACCTCACGCGCTAACCCTAGGAACATCTGTGGAAACACCTCATCTAGACGTTACCGTTCAAGACCCTTGGGGGAATACTCAAGAAGGGAATACTCAAGAAGGGCTGATGCTGGAGGCTCTCCCGTGGGAGTCTTGGTTTCAAGTCTGGATCGGTCACACCTGGCAGGACTTACCGCCCTTTGCTCAGTCCACCGCCTACGAATTGACCCTCAGATTTACGGAGGATCGGGAAGTGCAAACCCTCAACCGAGATTATCGGGGCATCGATCGCCCGACGGATGTGCTCTCCTTTGCCACCCTAGAGGGAACCGAAGCCTTACTGCCCCCGGATTTGTTAAGCGATTCTGGGGAGCCTCTCTATTTGGGTGATATTGTGATCTCGGTGCCCACTGCTCAGCGCCAAGCAGAGCAAGGTGGTCATTCCCTAGTGGTGGAATTATCATGGCTCTCGGTTCATGGCTTTTTACATTTGCTAGGCTGGGATCATCCCGACGAGGAAAGTTTTCAGCGCATGGTGAATCAACAGCTTTGGCTTCTTGAAGCAACGGGACTTGAATCCCCCAAGCCACTGATTTTCCAATCCATGCCTTAAACTTCGGGGTTCCCCGTAACTTGAAATAGAGTTACCTTACGGGACTTTTTTGTTTGTGTCGGTTCTTTTGTTTGGTGTGTTATGGCTCAAAATCTTCAATCTTCTGGCTCCCGTCGATCTCCGGCTAGTTCCCGATCGTTACGAGTCCCCCCCTCTGTGGGCAGATCCGAATCGACCGCCGAAGTTTATGCTCTAAACCGCTATGCCGATCGTCAGTACGCCTGGCATGTGGCCGCTAGTTTACAAAAAAGTTTTGGCTATGCCTGGCAAGGAATGACCTACGCCTTTCAGACCCAACGCAATTTTAGAATTCATACGATCGTCGGGACGATCGCGGTTTCCCTGGGGTGTTATCTCCAATTTCGCCCTGAACAATTTGCCATCCTGCTCCTGACCATTGGTTTTGTCATGGGCACCGAACTTCTGAACACAGCGATCGAGTCCGTGGTGGATTTGACCGTGCAGCAGAGTTATCACGAACTAGCGAAAATCGCTAAGGATTGTGCGGCAGGGGCGGTACTCGTCTCTGCCGCTGTTTCTATGGCGGTGGCTCTCTTTCTTTATGTACCGGCTATCTGGCTGCGTTTACAAAGCTTCGCCTGAGTCCGCCGGATCACTTCATTGGTAAATTCCGAGGTGGAGCAATGTCCCCCCAAATCCGGGGTGGCATGGCCCATCTCGATCGCTTCAAATACCGCTTCATAGATGACTTGGCTACTCACCTGGGCCTGGGTACCGGGGATATAACTCAGCAGTGCCGCCGCTGCCAGAATCATTGCCATGGGGTTCGCCACATTTTTACCAAAGAGGGCCGGGGCGGTGCCGTGGGGAGCTTCCGCCATCACACAGTTGGGCTGACAGGTTTCCGCATCAAACCCCAGCACCAGACTTTCTGACCCGGCAATGCTGCCATAGAGTTGTAACACCAAATCCGATAACAAATCTCCATCCCGGTTCAGGGCTGGAATCACTAAAGGCTCTCCCGAACTCTGTAGCAAGAGGGCAAAGGTGGCATCAATGAGTAAGGGCTGGTAGGGCACGGCGGGGTATCGTAGGGCCGCCTGATCCAGTTCTTCCTTAAATAGTCCTTCGTAGCTAGGGCTAACCGTAAACTTGGGCCCGCCAAATACCTTTGCACCTTGCCGCTGGGCGTGTTGAAACGTAAATTCCGCCACAGCCCGACAGGTGGCCCGACTGAGACGGGTGGTTCGCCAAGACAACTCATCCCCATCTTCCCGTTGCTCTCGCCATTCCTGAGCGCCATAGGCATCATCCACCGCCATGCGTACCACGGAAATGGGAGCATACACCCCAGCGATCGGCGTAATGCGGGGAATCCGTCGCCCGGTGCGTAAAATAACCTTGGCCCCCAAAGCTTCCCGTAAAATTGCATTGGGACTGCCCACATCCCCCGCCTGTTCCGGGGTAATGGTGGCCGCTTTAAGGGCTAAACCCGTTTCTCGCGTTGCGGCGGCAGCTTCCCACACCACTTGGTTCTGGGTCGATCGTCGCTGCTGAAGACTCAGATCAAAATGACGAAAGGTGAGGTGATAGCCAATCACATCCGCATCTAAAACCCGCAGGGTTTCCTGGAGGAGTTCTTCCCCGGTTTGATCGCCGTGAAGAATAACGATCGTTGGAGGGTGGGGAAATGAGGTGGAGGGCTCCATGGCGTACTAAGAAGAGAGGGAATACAACACTTGACTTGATCTATTGATCTAGATGATCATAGCCTATTCTTTCTAGTCTGATCTCCCCTTGCCTTTGGATCAAAATCCCACCGCAGGGCAAACCGGAGAAACCCCCAGGGATCCCACTCTCCGGGTTTCAAAAAAGACCTTGTATAATCAATCCATACCCTCTTTCCCCCAGGACTGGTCATGGCAGAAACAGAAATCCGGGAATTAATCAAAAGAGAATTACCCCACCTCATCGCCGAAGATCCAGGCATTCGAGACTTCATTCTCAGAACGGTGTCAGAATATTACACACCCAGGGATGAATTTAGCGATCGATTCGATCGTATCTTGGCAGAGTTACAGCGGGATCGGGAAGAACAAAGCCTACAACGGGAACGGGATCGGGAAGAATATCGCTTGGAGCGAGAACGGGATCGGGAAGAACAGCGCCTCAAGTGGGAGGAGCAAAACCGCAAATGGGACGAACAAAACCACAAATGGGAGGAGCAAAACCACAAATGGGAGGAGCAAAACCGCAAGTGGGAGGAAAATCGCCTGGAGGATAAGCGCAAGTGGGACGAAAATCGCCTAGAGGATAAGCGCAAATGGGACGAATATCGCCTAGAAGATAGCCGCAGGTGGGAAGCATATCGGGAAGAGCAGCGGCTAGAGCGGGAAGATTTCCTGAAAAAAATTAATCAGCGCTATGACAGTACGATCGGGGCTCTGGGGGCTCGCTGGGGGCTGTATTCAGAAGCCAGTTTTCGGAATGGCCTTCAAGCAATTCTCACGGATTCTTTTGGGGTGGAAGTGCTTAACCTTCTGGAAAAAGATCCGGATGGAGAGGTATTTGGCCGACCGGATCAGGTGGAACTTGACGTGATCATTAAAAATGGTCTGGTGATTGCCTGTGAGCTAAAATCCTCCATCAGTAAGCCAGATATGTATAGCTTCGATCGTAAGGTGGCTTTGTACCAGAAACGCTACCGGCGATCGGTTACCCGCAAAATAGTTATTTCACCCATGGTCGATCCCTACGCTCTACCGGTGGCGGAGGGGTTAGGGATTGAGGTCTATAGTTACGCCGATGAGGTTAAAGTTTAGCCCTTAGCC
>DALYGI010000254.1:0-1619 GCA_031971595.1 Prochlorotrichaceae cyanobacterium CTOTU29312 | reverse complement strand
TTATTTTGAAGCGCTTTCCGGGCAATCTGGGTTACATACAGGGTTACCCCTAGGGTAATGAGCAACCCTACACCGTACAGGGCTAACTCTAGGGGTGTTTTCGATCGTTCTTGGGAGTGGGCAAATAAGTCCGCCAAATTACTAAATAAGGAACCAATATAGACATATAAAATAGTGCCGGGGATCATGCCTACGGAGGCCAAAACATAATCCTGGAGTTTCACCTGGGTGAGTCCATAGGCATAATTGAGCAGGTTAAAGGGAAAAACCGGGGAAAGTCGAGTGAGCAAAACAATTTGAAAGCCTGCTTCTCCTACGGCTTGATCAATGGCCTGAAAACGATCGTTCCCTTCTAGTCGCCGAGCTACAAAGTCCCGTGCGAGGTAACGCCCAATTAAAAAAGCAAGAGTTGCCCCAGCCGTTGCCCCGATAAACACATAAAAAGAGCCTTCCACTACCCCAAATAGAACCCCAGCCCCCAAAGTTAAAATTGACCCTGGCAGAAAAGCTACGGTGGCCACCATATAGAGACCCATAAAAACAATAGCCCCGATCACACCGAGGCTATCAATTTGTTGAAGGATATCTTGGAAGAGTGCTTGGGGATTTCCCCCCGTTACGGAAATTACCGCTGCCATGGCCCACACCGGAAAAATAGTCGTGATGATCCCCAGGGTAAACCAATAGCCAACGAAAAGGGTACGCCTGAGGAAAGCGGAGCGGTTTTGAGGGAGTTTCATCGGTGGTATTGGTGGGTAATGTGGCGGTAACACGGCAACACCAATAATGTATTCGTTATTTGCGTCTTGGGGTACACTAGGGGCGTTGTTCCGCTAGTGCTGCACCATGACTCGCTACGAAATTCAACATTCTCCGGCTTACGCCTCCCTCGTTCTCCAACTCCATGCTGGAGAAACCATTTTAGTCGAGTCCGGCGCAATGGCTGCCATGGACAGTTGTATCACCATGAAATCCCGCATGAAAGGTGGGTTAATGCAAGGACTCGGTCGGATGTTGGGGGGAGAGTCTCTGTTTATTAGTGAATTCACCGCCAGCGATCGGGCTGGTCAACTCTACATTTCCCCCGCTGTGCCTGGCGATATTTATCACTACACCCTAGAAGGGGCTAAAGCTCTCATTATTCAATCGTCGGGGTTTGTGGCCGCCAGTCCTTCCATCACCCTAGACACCCAATTTCAAGGCTTAAAAGGGTTTTTCAGCGGCGAATCAATTTTTATGATCCGGGCCTCAGGGGAAGGGGATATTTGGTTTAGCTCCTTTGGCGGTATTTTAGAAATTCCCGTAGAAGGGGATTACGTGGTGGATACGGGCTACATTGTCGCCTTTGAAGATACCCTCAGTTACAACGTTGAAATGATGGGTGGGCTTTCTTTCAAGAGCTTTAAAACGGGTCTCTTAGGGGGTGAGGGGCTGGTATGCCGCTTCCAAGGCACGGGCAAAATCTGGATTCAAACCCGACACCTCTTTAATTTCATTAACTTTATCAACCCCTTCCGACCGGTCAAGAGCGACTAGCTTTTCAAAAATATGGACGTAACTGGATTCGAACCAGTGACCCCATCGATGTCAACGATGTACTCTAACCAACTGAGCTATAC
>DALYGI010000253.1:1878-6612 GCA_031971595.1 Prochlorotrichaceae cyanobacterium CTOTU29312 | reverse complement strand
CAACGGCATTGGCAGCAACGGCAGTTTCTGCGGCCCCCCAACTGGCAAAAACCGCTGAGTTAGAAATCAGTGTGGAAGATGCGCCCCTCAGTCTTCAAACGGCCCAGCAAATTGTGCGCCAAAACCAAGGGGACTTGCTCCAACTGCAAGATACGGCTCCCCTCAGCAGTACCCTTCCCCACCAAGCCTATCTACAACTGCGGGTTCCCTACGATCGTTTAGATCAAACCTTGACCCAACTCGCGGCGCTGGGGACGGTAAAAAGGCAAAGTATTGCAGCGGAAGATGTTTCAACTCAGTTAGTAGACTTTGAAGCGCGGTTACGGAATTTGAAAAAAGCAGAGGAATCTGTCCTGAAAATTATGGAGCGATCGGGAGAGATTGGAGATGTTTTAAAAGTTGCTCAGGAGTTACAAAATATTCGGGAAAATATTGAACGGATTACCGCCCAATTACAAAGCCTGAAGACCAGAGTAGCCTTTTCTACAATTAACCTTTATCTGGTGGAACCCATCGGCAACATTCCCGGCCCCGATCGGAGTTGGAATCAAGAATTAAGCAGTGCTTGGCAAACCTCCACCCGTGCCCTAGAAAACTCCCTCAGAGCGATCGTCGTGGTTCTAATTTGGGGAGTGGCCTTTAGTCCCTACATCTTGGTGATGGGGGGCAGTGTGCTGATCTACCGTTGGCTGGCTGGTAAGGGAATGGGGAATAGGGAATAGGGAATAGGGGGTAGGGAATGGGGAATAGGGAATGGGATGCAAGCTCTGCCCGCGAATCAATTGCGGGCTAATCAGGAAAACCCATTGAAATGGGTTAGTGTCTGACCGCGTTAGGAGGGTTAGGATTTGGGGCAGGAATAGGTTTGAATTGAGAATTGAATTGGGTATCAACTTAAGGCGAAAACTCCTACACAGAGCCGATCCCAGCCCGCAAGGGTTTCAGCCGATCTACCAGTCTATTTTATTCCGCCTTACGTTGGTAGCCATTGAATTAGTTTTGTTGCTTCAATCCCAACTTGTGGAACGAAGCCCAACCCCTTAATGCTAAGTTCCCAGAAACCGGGGATCTTGGCACTTAACTCAAAACTCAAAACTCAAAACTCAAAACTCAAACCTATTCCCTATTCCCTATTCCCTAAAAAAAACTAGCGCAGAGAAATAGTCTTGGGCGCGTCAAACATGTGAATGGTATCCACAAAACGAGCGGTTTTCGATTGGCTAGAAATAACCAAGCTCTGAGTCCGGGCTCCACCGTGGAAGAAACGAACCCCTTCCATTAAGGTGCCGCTGGTAATGCCACTGGCAGCAAAGAGGACGGTTTCACCAGAGGCCAGTTCATGGGCATCGAAGGCTTTATCGGGGTTTTCAATGCCCATATCTTTGAGGCGCTGATAGTTCCCTTCTTTTGTCCATTTTTCGCTTTCAGGGGATTTCACCACCGCAGGATCGTAGACCAATTGACCTTGGAAGTGTCCACCTAGGCAGCGCATGGCAGCAGCACTGATTACCCCTTCAGGAGCAGCACCAATACCCATTAAGCAGTGAATATTGCTGCCGGAAAAACCACAGCAAATGGCGGCGGATACGTCTCCATCGCTGATTAAACGAATCCGAGCCCCTGCATCGCGGATTTCTTGGATTAATTCTTTGTGACGGGGGCGATCCATGACCACTACCACTAATTCTTCGATGGCACGATCGAGACAGTCGGAGAGAATTTTGAGGTTTTCCGTTGCAGATTTATTAATATCGACATGGCCTTTGGCTTGGGGGGGGGCTGCTAACTTTTTCATGTAAAAGTCAGGAGCGTGGAAGAGTCCACCCCGTTCGGAAATGGCTAGAACCGCCATGGATCCGTTTTGACCTTGGGCCACTAGGTTTGTCCCTTCGCAGGGGTCTACCGCAATGTCAATTTCAACGAGTTCTTCAGGATTACAGTATGCTTTAGCATCTTCTTGGGTGCAGATTCCAACTTCTTCACCGATGTAGAGCATGGGGGCTTCGTCCCGTTCCCCTTCCCCAATGACGATCCGACCACGCATGTGGATTTTGTTCATGCGCTCCCGCATGGCTTCCACGGCTACATGGTCTGCGGTGTCCTTTTCGCCTTTCCCCATCCAGCGAGCCGAGGCGATCGCTGCTTGTTCGACGACTTCAATAATTTCTAAACCGAGGGTTGATTCCACGGGTCTTCCTCCCAACTGCCTATATTTTTAAGAAATGGTAAGTAGGCCAGGCTAAATAAGGGGATCTATCAATGACGGCAGAATAGGGCTTTCAGCCGATTTAAAGCGCCCATTACTTTGTCTGATCTACTTATGAAATCTAAGAAATGTCAGTTTATGCCAGTGATGCCGGATAGGCCGGATATGCCAGGGCACGTCCTGAACTCTTAATCTTTCTTTCATTGTTCCAGTCTATCAAAGGGCGGTAACAGCCGATCCCCAATTTTTAGCTTCCCCCTAGAATCAACCCAGAATCAACCCAGAATGCTCTCAATCATTTCTTCCCCTAAGCCAAAGGAGAGGGTCATTCCGGCTCCACTCAGCCCATTGACGATCGTTACCTGGGGTTCGGGATGGGCAATAAATTCTGTTTTTCCGGGGAGTTTGGCGTAGATGCCATGCCAGGTGGCGGCGATGGTTAGATCGGGAACCTGGGCAAATCTTTGCAAGTAGTCCAAGACAAATTGGTTAATGTCAGCCCGATCGAAGGGATCAAAGGTCATGGCGTATTCGTGGGAATCCCCTAAAATTAGCTCTCCCAGACCGTTTTGAGACATCATCACATGGATGTGCCAGTCTACGGCAAAGGGCAATTCCTGCTGAATCCGTTGTTTCAAAGCAGGTAAGGAGGGGCAGTGGGTAAAAGCAGCATAGTGGGTGAGGGTGAGGCCACCACAGAGGGCCGGCCCGATGCGATAGTCATTAGGTTGGGGGCTGGTTCGCATCATCTGGAGTTTGACTTTCGTGAGGCCACTGTTTTGATAGAGGTCAGGATACAGGGTCTCAAAATCGGCACCGGAGCAGACGAAAATATGATCCGCCTTCCAGGTTTCGCCGTTTACCGTGAGATGGGGAGCGTTAATCTCGGTGACCGTGGAGCCAAACCGAAAATCCACATTAAAGGACGATCGCAACACCTCCGCCACGGAAACGATCGCTTCCCGCGCATCCACAATCACCTCTGTTTCACTCCACAGGGCTCCCCGTAGCCCTGTGGTCACGGCAGCAGAACTTTTCTGAGCCACCTGATCCGGAGTTAGCACCTGCACCGTAGCGTCCTGGGCTCCATCTACAAATTCTTCAATCACCGCCAGTTCATCGGGATGGTAGGCCAGGTGGAGCGACCCCACCGGATCCCGGAAAAAGTTCCCCAACGCCGCCAGTTCTAACCAGATCTGACGCGATCGTAGCGCCCGCTCTCGCAGTGGGCCAAAGGGCTGACCCACGGGCCAGACCATACCAAAGTTACGAATCGAAGCACCGATCGCCCGTTCATTGCGTTCAAAGACCGTTACCCGATACCCCTGACGAGCAGCAGCTAGGGCATGGGCCAGCCCAACGATACCAGCTCCGAGAATAGCGATTTCTGTGGCGTGAGTTGAAGAATTTGCAGTCATGACTGTTGGTTTTTTTAGAGATTTTTGGACTACGTTGGAGAAGAAACCAGGGATCAAGACGATCGTTTTTGTGGTTTTAGATCCCCGTTTGTGGTTTTAGATCTCCGGTTTCTTATCGATGAAAAGCCAAGATTAAACAACGAAGACCAGGGAAACCGGGGATCTCGGCGCACGACTAACCAGATCTCGATGAAAGTTTAAGCTAGTAGTTGCTCTAAATGCTCTTGAAAGTGTTTCATGGATGCCCATAAACCATCATTAGGATACTGGGCTAATTGCTCCTGGGTATGGGTGCCATTGGTAACGCCGTAGGTGTAGCGGCAACTGGCATGGTTTCCGGCTTGCAAATCAGAAGGGGTATCCCCGATCGCTATGACGGCTTGGGGGTCATCAATGCCTAAGCGATACATGGCTTTGTGAATCATAAACGGGGCAGGGCGGCCCTCATTGCCATAGATTTCTGAAGGGGTTACAGACATTTGAATAATAGAGTCCGAGGATCCCACATAGGACAACGGATCCAGTCCCTGATCCCAGCCTAAACGGTTAAGAATAATATTGGTTACTTCCCGATAGAAACCCGTGGTTAGTGCAATAGCGATCGATCGGGATCTGAGCCAGTCAAACAGATCCAAACAGCCTTCCGTCGGCTCCACGGGTTGGGTGCGGTAATGGGTTTCTAAGATCTCACGAAAGCAATCATAAGAACGATCGACCTTAGCCCCATAATCAGGATGATCCGCCCCAATTTGGTCTTCCCAGAGGGTTTGAAAAACAACCTTTTTGGGCAATCCCATCATAGCATTTACCTTTTCCGCATCCGCCACCAATTCGGTTTGATTGGCCGCCTCAAAAAAGCAGTGCAACACTTCATTTTCATCTCGAACCGTTGTACCCGCCATATCAAAGACAATCAGCTTAATTTCAGACATAATAGAAGACCTTGTTGGTAACTCAGAATACGGAACTTAAAATTCAAACTTGAGACCTAAGATCACGGGATGTGCAACTCTTCTCAGATCCCCGGTTTCTGGAGACATCCTATCAAGAAATTGGGCCTCATTCTAGGCTGTTAAATCTATTCCCTACCCCCTATTCCCCATTCCCTAC
>DALYGI010000253.1:0-1778 GCA_031971595.1 Prochlorotrichaceae cyanobacterium CTOTU29312 | reverse complement strand
TCCCCATTCCCTACCCCCTATTCCCCATTCCCCATTCCCTATTCCCCACTCTTCAACCACGCTGTCGATCGTTTCCGCAATCCTTGGGTGAGCCAGGAATAGAGTACCCGAACGCCTAGGCTGGTGAGGACAATTAAAGTAGACATGGCGGCGGCGGCAGCAATATCTCCGGCATCATCCATGTTGACGATCGCTACGGCGGCGAGGGGCAAATTGGCGGGATAGAGGAAAATAATGGCAGAAATGGTGACCATGGCGTTGACAAAAAAGTAGATGCCAATTTCCAAAATGGCCGGTAAGGAGAGGGGGACGGTGACTCGCCAGAAGGTTTTGTAAAAGGGGACGGCCATGGAGGCGGATACGGCTTCAAATTCTGGGTCAATTTGTTTGAGGGCTGTGGTGGCTGTCAAAAAACAGACGGTGTAGAAGTGGATGATATTGGCAATGACTAACAGATCCATTGTTCCGTAGAGCCAGTTAAAGGGGTTGTAGATGGCGATGCCGGTGAAGGGAATCCACCAGATGGGGTTATTAAAAAAGAATACATAGGCTAAACCCAACACGAGACCCGGCAAGGCTAGGGGCACGGTGGAGAGGAAGTAGGTGAGGGAGCGGAGCCACTGCAATTCTCGCCCTTTTTCCACGAGGTAAGCACCGATGAAAACGGTGGCGGTGCCAAAAATGGCGGTGTAGAAGGCCATGCGAAGGCTGTTCCAGTAGGCTGCGTAGCCCCCGCCCCCGACGCTACTAAAGTCGTAATTCTGGAAACTGAGGCTAAAGTTATAGGGCCAGACTTTGACCAGGGAGGCTAGGATGATCGTGCCAAAGACGGTAAAGGCAAAGAGGACGACCAGGGAGCAGAAGCTAAAAAAAGCCCAGTCTAAAGGGGGATTGGGTTTGGGTTGCAGGGGGACTGATTTGGCGCTGATCAGGGCGCTTTGTCGTCTTTGGATGAAGCGATCGAGTCCGAAGGCGAGGACAGAGGGCACCAACAGGAAGACGCTGATCGTAGCGCCCATGGAAAAATTCTGCTGACCGATCACCTGTTTGTAAATATCCGTGGCAAGAACATTAAAATTGCCCCCTACCACTTTGGGCACACCGAAGTCTGTAAAGGCGAGGATGAAGCAGACAAAAAGGGCGCTGATCAAGCCGTATTTAACACTGGGCAGGGTGACGGTAAAAAAAGTTTTAACAGAAGAGGCCCCTAGCACTTCCGCCGCTTCATAGAGTCGGGCATCCGTGAGGTTGAGGGCAGTCATGAGAATGATCACGGCCTGGGGAAAGCAGTAGAGAAATTCCCCCAAGACAATGCCGTTGAAGCCGTAAAGATTAATATCAATTCCTGGCAACTTCTCAAAAAATCCGGTGGTAATGAGGCCTTGATTGCCAAATAAATAAATCAGGCCGATCGCATTGGCCAGGGGGGGAACGTAGAGGGAAAGTAGCCCCAAGGTTCGGAAAAATTTCTTGCCCTTCATGGCGGTGCGGGTGAGGCCGTAGGCATAGAGAAAGCCTAGACCCACGGAGAAAATTGTCGTGGTGGCCGCAATCCCTAAACTATTCGTAAACGATCGCAACAGGGAGGGCGTTGTCAGATACTGGGCATAGTTCGCCAAGCCCACCCACTCTCCATCTTTCCCCTCAAAGCTGCGGCCAATCATGGGCCACAGGGGCAGTACTACCCCCACCAGCAACCAGAGGGTACCTAAACCCAGCAGAAGCCGCAGAATCCAAGCTTCCTGATCAAAGACCTGGGCGAGGGGGGCAGTAATCCG
>DALYGI010000252.1:0-6618 GCA_031971595.1 Prochlorotrichaceae cyanobacterium CTOTU29312 | reverse complement strand
TAAGAAGAAACCGGGGATCTAAGACTAGAGGTTTTGATCCCCGGTTTCTTCTCCGGTGAAATCCAACAATCTCTGAAAGAAACCAACAGAAACCGGGGATCTGGTTAGCACCCCAAACGATCGTTTTGCTGTTCAATTTTGGCCTTTCATCCAGAAGAAACTAAGGATTTTAAAATTTTAAATCGATCGCTGCGCGAGGCTTTAAAGAGTTAAAGAGAAATGAGTATAAAGGTAAATAGTTAAATAGTAATAAAGGGTTAGGGAGTCCTGGAAGAGAGAAGAACCCGGAAGCCGTTGTTGAAAATCCTGCTGTTCCTCCCGTACCGGCTAGCAGAGCGGGAGTTCCTAGCGACGTCGTCCCAAGAACCGCCCCGCAAAACTTTCCTTTCATCGCTAGATAGCCATGCAGTACCATCTGTAGGCGCTCCTCTATAGTTATCATGCCAGCCATCTTCTACCCATTCCCAGACGTTGCCGTGAATGTGGTACAACCCCCAGGGATTAGGATAAAGGCTATCCACAGCGATCGTTTTTTGCCGATATTCTCCTTCTGGCGCATTGCCATAGGGATTATTCCCGTCATAATTTACTACCGCTGGCGTAATGGTTTCGCCGTAACTAAAAGGGGTTTGAGTACCCGCACGGGCTGCATATTCCCACTCCGCTTCTGTGGGTAGCCGATAGGTTTTACCGGTTCGCTGGTTCAGGCGACGGATAAACTCCTGGGCATCGTCCCAACTCACTTGTTCTACAGGGTTATTGTCTCCCTTAAAATAAGATGGATCCGGGTTGAGATCCCGATCGATTTTAGGGAGTTGAGCCACTGCTTTCCACTGGGCTTGGGTCACCTCATACTGCCCCATCAAAAAACTGGGCACCGTCACCTCATGCTGCGGCCCTTCGTCAGAATCTCGATCGGCTTCATTCTCCGGCGATCCCATGGTAAACGTGCCCCCCTCGATCGCCACCATTGCCAAGGGTTCAGCCCCAGCGGGCAGGGTTAGATTAGTTTCGATGTAGCGTTCTCCGCTGGCTGCGTAGGGGCTTACCTCCCCGTTAGCACTCACACGGGCGCTGGTATAGCTAACGGGTTCTACTGGCACTCCCAGAAAGGTTTGAGTCTGGGGATTTTGGACGGGAGGCGTTGAGGTATCAGGGTTAGTCGAGCCAGAATTACCGGGGGTTTCATTTCCTGGATTACCCGCAGTTGCTGGGCTTGAGGTTTCACTACCCGAACCGACAGGGGATGAACCACCGGATCCTTCACTGGTGGGGTTTTGTCCTGTTGTGGGGCTTTGCCCTGCGGTGCTTTCTGTGGAAGTCCCCGCAATTTCAGTTCCAGGTTCAACGCCCCTGAGCCAATTCCATCCCAACAGAGCCAGAGCCAAAATAGCAACAATCCACACCGTGCGGGATACATTGGACGGGCTAGATTGAGCGGAGACGGAAGTATTGCTGGCACCAAAAACTTGACGGGTTCGCTCAGTGGAGACGGAAGTATTGCTGGCACCAAAAACTTGACGGGTTCGCTCAGTTCTGCCGCTTCTGCCGGTTTTGCCTTTGCTGACAGGCTCCGATAAATCGGGCAAGGGTTGCAGCGCTTGGGGACTCAGGGCAAACCCTCCTAAGGCTTGAAACCACTCGGCGATGCTCTGGGGTCGGTTAGCGGGATTGAGATCGATCGCTTTGCGGATGGCGATGTTGGAACGATCGCTAATGGCAGGATTTTTAGCCTTGGGTTCGGTGAAGGGGTCGGGAGTGTCGGCGGTGAGGGCAAAGTAAAGGGACATGGCTAGGGTATAAATGTCCACATTGGCTTTCCGATTGCCGCGCCACTGATCCGGTGGGGCAAAGGCGGGGTTGCCGCCAATTTTGGAACTCATCACCGTGGGAATGACGGAACCTGCTAAACCAAAGTCAATTAAAATGGCGTTGCCATTGCAGATCATAATGTTGCCAGGGTGGGCATCTCGGTGAACCAGCCCCGCACGATGCACCAAGGCTAGGGCATCCCCCGCCTGTTGGATATATTTCAATGCTTCCCGCTCCCCCAAGGGCGATCGGGCTTGCCGCACCCGCTCAAAGAGGTTTTCCCCTTCAATAAAATCCATCACCAAACAGGGCAGTTTAGGCACGGGAATGCCCCACAGGTCTTGCCAAAACCGTTGCAGAACGCCCACTTCTTGTAAGGGGGCTTCAAACAAATCACTGACCCGCACAATATGGGGATGGCGCAGTTCCCCCAATTTCGCCAGGATTTGCGCTTCTTTGCGAAATCGCTCTACATAGCCTTGATATTCTGGATCCCCGTGGAGGGTGTCGTTGATGGTTTTAATCACCACCCGTTGATTGAGGGCCAAGTGGGTCGCTTTGTAGGTAATGCCAAAGCCGCCACTGCCCAAAACACGATCGATTTTATATTGGTTTAAACGGGTTCCTGGTTGCCAAGTCATAGGGGGTTCCTGCGATCGTTCTGTTCCCTGTTCCAGTTCTAAATTTTAGTCCCGATCGGTAGGCAGGGCTGATTTGATCACGGAAAAAACAGAGTTTAATTTCCTGATGAGCCCGTAATTGATTCGCGGGAATCGAATGATTTAAGATTTGTGCTTAATACTTGCGCTCCTGGGGTTCAAAGAGGGAGAGGTTTACCGATCGTTGCTGAATGGTAATGCCTTCGGGGTGATAAAAGGCCAGGGTATGTTTGAGAAACTGTCGATCGTCTCGTTGGGGAAAGTCTTCCCGGAAGTGTGCCCCTCGGCTTTCTTGGCGATGGAGGGCGGAGTTAATAATAATTTCTCCGACGGTAAATAAATTCTCTAATTCTAGGGCTTGAATGAGATCGATATTCCAGCATTGTCCTTTATCATCCAGTTGAATTTGGGTTAAGCGTTGCCGCAGATTTTGCAATTGTTGAATGCCTTCTGTCATCAGATCAGCATGGCGAAATACCCCACAATGCTCGGTCATACAGTCCTGTAAGGATTGACGCACCGAGGCCACCCGATCGCTGCCGGTTTGGGTTAATAATCTATTCAGCCGTTTTTCGATGGCTTGCAGATAATCGGTGGCAGATCGATCGCTTAGGGGGCTGGGCTTTAAACGATCGCCCGGCAAATCCGCATCCTCTGAATCGCTGAGATAGTGGGCCATGGCATTTCCAACGCGGCGACCATAGACCACACACTCTAACAGGGAATTACTACCTAAGCGATTAGCCCCGTGGACGGAAACACAGGCGGTTTCTCCAGCGGAAAACAGACCATCCACAAACCCCTCCACCCCCAGCCGCACTCGCCCGTAAATATCCGTGGGAATGCCCCCCATGCAATAGTGAATGGTGGGACGGACAGGAATGGGCTGCTCCGCTCCGTCAATGCCCAAGAGCCGATGGGCTTCTTCCCAGCAGAAGGGAATGCGGCTCATAATTTTCTCTCGGCCGAGGTGCCGCAGGTCTAAATACACAAAAGGCCCCCCCGCACTGCCATCGGTATGAATCCCCCGACCAGCCCTCACTTCCATGCCGATCGCTCTGGAGGTAATATCGCGGGGAGCCAGTTCCATCCGGCTAGGGGCATAGGTGGCCATAAACCGCTCGCCCTGGGCATTAACTAAATAGGCCCCCTCACCGCGCACTGCTTCAGACACCAGCACCCCCACGGGATACAGTCCAGTGGGATGAAATTGCACAAATTCCATATCCTGCAAGGGCAAACCCGCCTGGGCGGTCATGGCTAACCCATCCCCCGTACAGGCAAAATCATTAGAAGTAGTGTTAAAAACCCGGCCATAGCCCCCCGTAGCCAAGAGCACCGCCGTCGCCGAAACCACTTCCAAGTGTCCATCCTCAATCCGCATCATCACCACCCCCTGCACCCGATTCTCTTCCCGCAGGAGTTGGAGCACATACCACTCGTCGTAGAGGGTCACCCCCTTCATCAGCAAATTCATCACCAGTTCATGGAGAATGGCATGGCCCGTTTTATCCGCTGCGTAACAGGCCCGGTTGTGGGTATGGCCCCCAAAAGCTCGCTGGGCAATCCGTCCCTCCGGCGATCGGGAGAATAACACCCCTAAATGTTCCAGATCGATCACCGCGTCCGGGGCTTCCTGGGTGAGGATGGCCACCGCATCCTGATCCGCTAAATAGTCCGATCCTTTGACCGTATCAAAGGCGTGGCTTTCCCAACTGTCATCGGGATCACTGTTTTTGAGGCTGGCGGCCATGCCCCCTTGGGCGGCAACAGAATGGGAACGAATGGGATGGGTCTTGGCCACTAAACCAATATTTAACTGAGAATTGACCCGAAGCATTTCCAGGGCAGCCCTGCAACCGGCAATGCCCCCACCCACTACTAAGACATCGTGCTGAATCATACACAAGACCCTTGCGAACCAATGCTACCAAAAATTACCTTAAACCGAACGATCGTTCTTGCCAACGTAGGGGACTGAAATTTATTCTTAAGGTTGAGGGATAGACCCCGATGAAGGGGGAAGATGACTAAAATCTAAACCTAAATGATCAAACCTAAACAATCCTAATTCAGGGGATGAACCTCCTGAAAATTACCCTGAACAGCCACAGCGCAATTGCGCCCGGGTACCACTTCCACAATGAGCCATGTCAGATTATTATCCCGAAAATAAGGGTGGGTTTGAATATAGTAGCGATCGTTTTGTCCCCTAAAACTGAGTTGCTGCTCAGAATGATTTTGATCCCAAGCGGGCAAGACCTGATGTAAATAGGCAGCGGTTTCTCGAATCACTGGATTTTCGCTATCCTGGGGCTGCATTCGTCGAAAGGTCTGCCATTCTTGCTGCCGCTCCACGGTAAAAGGAATGGGATCAGAAGCACTACCAATCAAATAGCCATCCGCATCTAAGATAAATAAAGCTGCGGTGGATCCCCGTTGAAAGGTCTGCAAAAATTGACTGATATGCTGAAGGGGAATATTGACAGAAAATACTCCCAGCAAAGCCCTACTAGCTTGGTCATAAATGGGGTAAAAGGCATTAATGGTAAGGGTCTTAAAATTAGCAATTTGGAAAACAGGAGTCCAGCCCGGTTTCCCATTTTTTACTGCCAGGGTATACCAAGGACGATCGTGCCGTACATCAATCCCCGGTACGGAATTCACTAACTCCCGTTTATTGCCATACTCATCCACCGCATAGGAGAAAAAAGCGATCGTCTTCGTATAATCCGCTGTGATGATCAACTCATTGCCACTATCCCGTCCTGCCCCCCGAACCATGCCTTGGGGGGTAGCAAAAAACACCGTTGAAACATCCTCAAAGGTTTTTAACTGTGCAAACAATCGCTTTTCTAGGGTTGTTAAATCCCCTAACTTGAGATCGCCATACTTTACGCTATTGGCATTTGCTTGGTTAATGCGAAAAGCATTTTCTAAATATTCATCAAGGTGTTGTTGAATTTGGTCTCCAATGAGATCCATATTCTTTGCGGCTAACTGATAGATTGCCTGCTGGCTATTTCTAAACGATAACATTCCCACCAGACCCACCGTCACCAAAATCAACACACTCAGGGAAATGGCTAACACTTTCCACAGGCGGATAGGGTGTGGCCATCGTGCTTGTTTGGGTAACGTCGAACTCATGTGCAGCGATCCTAACAGGGTTATGTGGCGCACCCCCTCTGGCACAGACCACACAACGTTTTCAGCCTCCTTATGATTTTCCGGAGTCTATGTAATGTTACAACTAATACCGGGCCTTTGGTTCGGATCTAGGGGCTGACCCGCCAGAGTATCACCCACCCGCTCTAGCGGTGGGCAAGAACAATGGATTTATAGGCTATCTGGATGTATGCCAAATTCCCGTGTCTCCTCCGCTGTTGAGGGTCATAATGGATACTTATTTTAAAGCAACGTACCGCACTCAGGAAATCTCCTACATTCCCTGTAAGATCGATCGGCTGTTATGGCAACGGTTTTAGACTTACAACAGTCCTAAGTGGGTTGTGCGGGATTAGGCGAATCATCATCCTGTTGACCTAACAAGTAGTCCAAAATCCGACGGTTCTCAGCCTGAAGCCCTCTAACTTCAGACTGTATCTCCTTCACTTCAGACTGCATCTGCTTCACTTCAGACTGCATTGTTTGCATGGCTGTGACAAAAATCTCAAATTTGAGATTCATCTCTCTGTCCCGTTCTTCTGCTCTGCGCTGCATTGCTTCAAAGTTTGCTTGATGTAGGTTTACGGTTTCAATGAGGGAACTTACCGCTAAACGCAGGTCAATTTGTCGATCTTCTAAGAGGCTGACTCGCTGACCTAATACATTGAAGCCTTCGGGGGTAAAGTCTTGGGATGAAGTCATAGCTCAGACCAAAAAGTTGAATGAATCTAGCATAACTGAAACGATCGTATCGAACAGGGCTTTCTCACGACACAGCGATCGTTCTAAGTGAGCTAAGTAAAAAATGAACTATTTTCTCAGATCCGAGGTAATGATGACCGTAATAGTGGCACTGCGATCGAGGCGATCGTCACTGATGGTAGATTGTGTCATCTTTTGATCGCTCTACAGGGACTAACTATCCCATCATAACAGTTTAGGTTCTGTGGAGTGGTGGAGTGGATGGGAGCGATCGTCT
>DALYGI010000251.1:0-6620 GCA_031971595.1 Prochlorotrichaceae cyanobacterium CTOTU29312 | reverse complement strand
TAGACTTTTTGATCTTTAGCTTATTGCTCACGGGTATTGCCTACCCTATCTCCGGTCATTGGATCTGGGGGGGGGGAATGCTCTCCGCACTGCCCTTCCTAGGGGTTGACAGCGACGGATCGGCCCTCTTTGGCTTTAAGGATTTTGCTGGTTCCACCGTAGTTCACTCCGTTGGGGGGTGGGCAGCCCTGGTGGGTGCGTCCATGCTCGGCCCCCGGATTGGTAAATACCGGGAAGATGGCACTCCTACAGCCCTACCGGGACATAACATGAGTATTGCAACCCTGGGTTGTCTGATTCTCTGGGTGGGCTGGTTTGGCTTTACCCCTGGTTCGCAGCTTGCGGTAGATTCAGCAGTTCCCTATATTGCTGTTACCACTGCCCTAGCGGGTTCTGCGGGAGGCGTGACCGCCACCATTACTTCTTGGGTGAGTACCGGCAAGCCTGACCTCTCCATGATTATTAACGGCATTTTGGCCGGGTTAGTAGGGGTTACCGCTGGGTGTAACGTCGTGAGTTATGCCGGTGCGGTGGTCATCGGGGGGATTGCTGGGATTTTCGTCGTTTTTGCGGTCATCTTTATCGATAGTGTCTTAAAGGTGGATGACCCCGTAGGTGCCCTATCCGTTCACTTAGTCAATGGGATTTGGGGAACCTTTGCGGTTGGTCTTTTCGATCAGGAAAAAGGCTTGCTCTATGGGCACGGCATCAACCAATTAATTGCTCAGATTCTGGGTATTTTAACGGTGGGGGGCTTTACGGTTGTCCTGAGCTTTGTCTTCTGGGGAGCATTGAGGGCCACCCTAGGCATGAGAGTATCCGAAGAGGAAGAACTGATGGGCTTGGATGTGTCGGAACACGGCATGGAAGCTTACAGTGGCTTTGTTAAGGATACCAGTGGCATGGCGATCACTCACCCTGATTAGGGAATAGGGGTTAGGGAATAGTTTTGAGGTTTGAGTTTTGAGTTTTGAGTTTTGACTCCAAGCTGTCCCCTAAAACCTGTCCCCTAAAAAACTCTCCAGTTTTAAGTCAATTAAGATTGGGGAGTTTTGTTTTGAGGGTCAACGATCGATATGGGATTAAATGTTCTTGTGCCTGTGGGAATGCCGCTAGGGGGAGGTAAGCCCGTTGGAATCCATTGTATTTTAGAACTCTATGGCTGTTCCCCTGGTTTGTTAAATGATCCGGCTTTTGTGCAACGATCGCTGCGGGATGCGGCTAGGGTTTGTGAATCGACTTTACTGGGCGAGGTGATTCATCACTTTCACCCCCAAGGGGTTACGGCGTTGGCATTACTGGAGGAGTCCCATATTTCTATCCATACCTGGCCGGAACTGAGGTACGCGGCGATCGATATTTTTACCTGTGGGGCAGCAACCCAGCCGGAAAAGGGCTGTCAATATTTAATCGGGATTTTTGAATCTATGTCCCATTGTCTCAATACCCTCCCGCGTCAACCCATTGCACCAGTCCAGGAGTCCGGGGGATAGGCTGGAAGAAATGAAGATCACGGGCATCTTCCGATACACTGGGCTGTGACGCGGTGAGCGGATTATGATGACGCGGATTTTATGGAGGACACAGACAATCCCATGGGGAAAGTTGTTTTAGAAAACCTGGGTAAAACCTTTACTCGTCTGAAGGGCAGCAGGATTCAAGGAGAAGTGTCGGTCTTAAATCAGATTAATCTGACGGTGCCAGAGGGGGAGTTTTTGGTGCTGGTGGGGCCGTCGGGCTGCGGGAAAAGCACCCTGTTGCGGCTTCTGGCCGGATTAGAGCAGCCCACTTCTGGCAACATTTTCATTAACGATCGTTGTGTGAATCCCTTGCCCCCCAAAGATCGGGATATTGCCATGGTTTTCCAGAGTTATGCCCTCTACCCTCACCTCAGTGTCTACGATAACCTAGCCTTTGGCCTGCGGCGCTTAAGTGCGGGCTTATCCACCCGATCGCGGTTGCACCCTAGCCTAGAGGGGGCACTCCTCAAGGGCAGTCAGTTTTTACCCAAAGGATGGCGCTACCGATCGGCCCGGGAACAGGAAATTCACTATCGGGTGCAACGGGTGGCCCAGTTATTACAAATTGAATCCCTGTTAAAACGCCTGCCTAAACAACTCTCCGGGGGACAAAAACAACGGGTAGCCCTGGGACGAGCCATCGCCCGGAACCCCCAACTTTTTTTAATGGATGAACCCCTGTCTAACCTAGATGCACAACTGCGGGGCGAAACCCGTGCCCAAATCGTCAACCTTCAGCGTCAGTTAGGGGTAACCACCCTCTACGTCACCCACGATCAGGTGGAAGCTATGACCATGGGGCAACGCATTGCCGTCCTCAATCAAGGCAAACTGCAACAGGTGGATACGCCCCTCCATTTGTATCACCATCCTAAAAATCGGTTTGTGGCGGAGTTTATTGGCTCTCCTCCCATGAACTTTTTGCCCATCTACCTCAAACCCCCCGCAACGATCGTTCACCCCACCTTCCGCTACGGGCTACCAGAACACCAAGGCCAATGGCTCCTCGATCGGTATTCCCCTCCCACCAGCGGCACCATCCCCACCTTGCCCCAATTCTGCCTCGGCATTCGCCCCGAACACTTGAGCTTAGGCAAACCCGCCCTCAAAAACATAGCCGCCACCGTGCAGCGGGTTGAACCCCTGGGACAGATTACCGATGTCACCGTGCAACTGCGCCCCCAAGCCCAGGATTTAGACCTACCGGAAAGCCCTTTACCCTGTTGGCAAATTCGAGTTGACTCCGATCAAAGTCCCCAGGTCGGGGAAGCAGTCTATCTTGTTCTCAACCTCGATCGGGTGCATTTTTTTGATCTAGAGTCTGGCGAAGCGATCGAGTCGAAAAATGACTAAAAACTAAAAAGTATTTAGGAGAATCGGTACCAACATCACGCCACAGCCTATATGCAATCTATTCAAAAAGTTACCATCGGGATTTCCAGATTGATCCTCGAAGGCTTAGAAGATGAGGTTACTTTCCGCTGGGGCGGTGGCGATAGGGGACATCAGTTTATAATACACATTAGACTCTTTTATGTAGACCACTTCATTTGAAGCACATACGGGCGCAACAGTGGCACTCGCCCCCAGAAATCCTGAAGGTGTTGTAAATGAGGTAGAGGAAGTAAGGTCGAGGCTTGTGAGTTATTCCACGCATCTACTAATTGAACTAACGTTTCTTGAACCGTTTCAGTCGTCTTGATTGGATCAGCACCAGCACGCTCAGCAAGTGACTCGAACCGTCTCAATTCTAAAGCGAACCAGTTTTTTGTACCTGCCAGTTTAAGGGCAAGCTCAGAGCTTACCTCTGGCCATGCAATCGTACAGACTTGATCATACATGGGTGCGAGGCTTGGTTGCTGTTTATCCAAATAGAGAAAAGACCAGTTTTTTAGATGAGCGTCTGCATTGCCAGAGGCAATGACAAATGTAAGACGACGAATGAACTCATAGTATGCCTCATCACCAAGAAGTTGTTTAATTAATCCACCACACTGTTCATACTTTATGTGGTCATACTTAAGTTCTGGTCGCAAATTAGTAACCTGGGCAAAGTCTTCTTGATGAATGCGGAGTCCTGCTCGCCTGTCGTACCGACGAATCACAAAGACACGATCCCCAAAGTCAGTATGCTTTCTAAGAGAACTGCTAACCGTTTTGGCATCTTGTAAGTGACACTCAGGCACATCAAATCCAGCAGACATCGCCCACTGCATCATGGCATATTCATTCTCGACGGTAAACGGAAAGCGTGCTGATCCTAACTTGACAATCCATTCACCATCTTGATTGCTTGCAGGCAGTGTTATTCTATCTGGATCGCGTAAAACAGAGAATTTCATTTGGACACCAGCTAATGAAAATCGAAGTCCAGGTTCCTTTTTCAGTACATCTTCATGATCTGTTACATACGCAGGGATTTCTAAGTCTTCTTGAACTGCTAAATCATCTCCATCTACACTAACGATCTCCACTGCACCAGGCAAGTCACGCCCAACAGCCTCTAATAGAGCCAGATCATCACCCGGACTAACTCCTAGATTATTTTCGATAAGATCCCGTAATGCACCATGCTCCGGAATTAAATTAGCGAAAAATGAAGGAAGCAAACGATCCTTTCCATAGTAAGTTCGGAAAAGATCATCCTCAAAAGACTGGCTTAATACAGGTCGATCAAACATTGACAAATAGGATTCAGTGAAGCGAAATGCGATCTGCCCTCTTGTCGTCTGACTTAGATAGCCAATTATTTTTCCATGAAGACCAACTCCCAAAGTGATTGTCACTCGTCTTCTCCTGTTTGTTGCAAGATATAGCTAATACTTGGTCGATCATTCATGTCCCAAGCAGCCAAGCGTGAACCAAAAGAATCAACTGTCTTTATAAGAAGCTTGCCACGGCATGATAAAAATTCATCAAACTTCCCATGCCTGAGAAATTCAGCAGCATTTTGATCAATGCAGTGTGATTTAAGTACCTCTGAATCCGATCCCTCTCTGTTAATTAAGTCAGTAAGCTCTTTTCGGATTCCTTTAACGATAGGGGGTAGAAGAATCCGATTCGATGGTTCAGATGTTGCTTCAGTACCAACTGAGATAATTTTGCGGAAGGCGTTGAGACCATATTCTTCAATTAATTCAGCAATATCAATAGGCTTTTCATTTTCAGGATGAAGTGGATGAAGTGAACTTAAAGCTACAAGAATAATTCGGCTATCTGCTGCACGAGCATCAAATTTTTGTGGCAAGGTATAATCTAGCCCTTTTGTACGAGGGATTTGGCCTAACAGCTTTTGCATGGTTTTTTCTGGTTCATTGCCTTCGATAGCATCTAGGCTGTGGCGAAGTAAGGTTCTTTCATCAACCGACTTTATTCCCAATAGAGTTCGCCACGTCCACCGAACAAGTAAGTGTATTGTTCTACTATTAGGTTCTGGATAGAGACCAAAAAACTTCGTAAGAACAAAGAACGGAAGTGAACGTGGTAGTAGTCTAAGATGAGGAATTTCAGCGTGTGTTTTGAGGAAAATTAGTACTTGTCTAAGTGCAGGTAATGCCTCGCTGACTGCATCACGAAGTATCTCAGGATCTCGACGATAATGCTCTGAAATGCTTCGGGTAGCATCTAGACCTTTAAAGGCAATAATGGCAGAAAGCAGTTGATCTTCTGAAGGTCGCCCGATACCAAGAGCCTTCAATTCATCTGCTAAACCGCTAAGGGTAGATGGCTCATCCGACTTTCGCCCAAAAAGTGCATCATGAATGTCCTCCCATTTCATCTTCTTACCTGAATCATTGATTCGGTAAAAGATATCTCGAAGAAGCTTCTCGTCTCCTGTTTCAACAACATAAAGTGGAATTTCGTATTGACGAATTCGTGCTCCAGCGTCAAAAACAGCTTTTCGCAGTTCTGAATCTTTAGCATGTTTCCAATTAAAAACCCACTCGCTTAGGGTTGATGCATCTAATAACTGTGTAATAGGTACCCATGTTGAGGGAAAAACACCACTTCTGGGTGGAACGTGAAATATTTGCTCTTTAGCATCAAAGTAAAGAACCCAAGGATCATCAGGAGTTGCTGGCATTTCTTTATCACGCGCCAATCCAGCAGCAAGCGCAGTCAACCGTTGTTGTCCATCGACAACCCATAATGCTGAATTTGACTCTGGTGCATCGACTCTAACAGAACCATATCGTATGACAGAAGCAGGAGCATACGCTCTTCTCATTAAAAAAGAGCCGACAGGATACCCTTGATAGATGCTGTCAAAAAACAGTTTCACGTCCCCTGATTCCCATCGGAGTGGACGCTGAAAATCGGGAACTCGTATTAAGCCACGCTTAATTTCACGAATTAATGCCTCAACCGGAAAAGTCTCTGCTTGGAGATGAAGCCGTTTTTTTTCTGATGCGGTCATAATTTCCCACAAAGATCCTCAATTAAAGCGACTGTTGAGGTTCGTTTGTACTCTATATAGCCATATTGTGTAAGTTCGACCTGAGCAGGTAGTAGCTTTTGCATTCTGAGAAAGAATGACCGAGATTAGTGTCACCCTAACGGTTCAATTGAGCGGCGATCGTTCTTCTGAGTTTATCACTACAAATACCGATTACGTCCGCTCCAATGGTGTGTTATGCCCGATCGCTTTGGCAATTACCTAACCTTGACGATCGTCTCTAAATCTACACGGACTGAACAACAAAGCTAACCATCTTGGCTTACCCAATCTCAAACCGAAACAGGCAACTTAGACGGACTTCGCATTTTGGCATAACAAGGGTATATACGGCGAGTCGCCGCCTAGTACCCTAGATTAAAAAGTGCGTGAAACAACGATCGTTCCATCCGTTCCATCCATTCTATCACTGGAGAACAATTACCCACATTAGCGGGAGTGCCAAAGGCCGTATGGGCGTGAGATCCTTTACTGTAAGATCCTTGTGCCTTTGTGGCTCCCAGAATGAGGGAAAAACCACAAAGACAGTCAGAGATCAGAGTGCTTAGAAATGCGGACTTTTATAACCTGGAATTTCACTACAAAGACGCAGAAGCCCCGCAGGAACGCCTTTGTGTTCTTTGTGCCTTTGTGGTTTAATCCTG
>DALYGI010000250.1:0-6629 GCA_031971595.1 Prochlorotrichaceae cyanobacterium CTOTU29312 | reverse complement strand
CGGGCCGATCGTCTGGGTTAAGTAGATGAATCCGTCCCTGTTGACAAAGCTGCGCTGCCATCGCTTCAATTTCTGCTTCTGGAATCTGGGGAAACTGGCCACACCCTTGACGAATTAAGACTTTTAAACCCATCAATTGCTGGGTGATTACTAGATTTTCTAAGTATTCCTGGGCAAGTTGTTGGGGTGTTAACGATCGTGCAATCTCTGGGGTCTTTTGCTCTGGATTCTTTTGCTCTGAATTTTTAGGCATTAGGTCTGTCCTGTCTCCAGGGATTTTTTCTGGCCCGCCTGTAATTCCTAATGCTTTTAGGAGGGTACAACGCTCTAGTAAGGCTGTTTCCCGCATCCACTGTTGAAAGGTGGGGACATCCGGGGTTTCTTGCCCCAGGACTAACTCTCGACCACTGGCGGCATTGAGTAAACGGTGATAGGTTTCTAACTGTTGAACGGACTCTAAATCCGGTTGAATATGGAGGTAATTAGCGTAGGAAAAAATGCGGCGATAGAGTTGATAGGCTTTGGTAGTTCTGCGGCCAATGGGTTGGGCTCGGAGCAGATATAAGCCTTCCCATTCTTGACGACCTAGCAATTTTTGGCAGGCTTTCATGAGGTGATAAAAGGTGAGTTGATGGGAATCTTCTACCCAAATCAGGCCGATCGTTCCTAGGGCTAGGGAATAGGTTGCAAATTTGCTTCCTTCTAGTAAGGGACTTTTGAGGTTCGGCACTTGTAACAGTTCTAAAACTTCCCGTAATCGCCACACTAAATCCGGTGAAGACAGTTGACTAATATCAGTCAGGGTTTGTTTGACCTGGGCTAATTCTTGATACCAAAGAATCTGAAGATGGGCAACGATCGGGGTGGAGGTTTCCTGAGTTTCTCCAGTGGAAGACGCAGCGGTTTGAGCAAACTCAAATTGTCCTTCCCGTTTAAAACGATCGATTAACTGATGGCCTAGGGTTAACACCCGCCGAGGTAGGGTTTTAGTGCCGGGAAAGGCTGCTTCTAACCATGCAAATTGCAAAGGGGCAAGGGGCGATTCTGGCCGGGGATGACACTGGCTATGGTAGGGCAAAAGCCGTTTTATCCACAGTCCGGCTGCCTGCTCTAAATCAATACTGGCTAACCCGAATTCTTGGTTGACCCGTGCTAAATCCGCTGGTTGAACGAGGGGACGATTTTGTTTCCAGGTATCGGTTACAATGCTAATTAAAATCAGAAAGTTTTGTAATTTATCATTATGAATAGAAGAATTGACATTAAACAACGATTGAAAATCTGGCTGACCACTGGGCAAATGGGGTAAATTATCCAGGTTGTCAAAACATAAGACCATGGGACGATCGGCCACGGCAATTTTACCAAAATTAGCGAGCAGTTTTTGGGCTGCATCCTCCGAATCGATGGGTTGTTTGACCCGAAGCTCTAGACAACTTTCTTCATCTAAATTATCCCCCCGTAACCAACTGGCTGCCAGAAATTCCATCTCTGGATTGGTGAGATCATACAAGACCCCAAAAAACTCATTAGCATTGTACAATCCCGTCAGATGTTGACTGGCTAAACTGCGAATAAACGATCGTCGCTTGCCAAAAATTCGCCGGGCAAAATCCTCTTCCTGAATATTTAAAAGAGCCTGCAACCAAAGCATTAATTGGGAATCCGTTGCTCCCGCAGGTTTTTGTAACAAACTATCCACCGTATTGCGGAGAATATGTCGCCAAATAAAGGAACTATCGGGCCAGGGGCCCACATAGACAAAAAAAGCACGATCGTTTAAGGCACTTTTGAGCCGTCCTAACAAATGACTTTTGCCCGACCCAGACTCCCCCGTAAGAATGACAGTGCGGGTCACCCGATCCTGTTGAACTTGCTGAAGGGTTGCCGTGAGATGATTGAGAATATCCTCATGGATCGACGGAATGTGGAGCGCGGGATCGGGATGCTCATACCAAAAATTCCCCGGCTTAAAACTGTTGGGATCAAAAGGGTTGACTTCCTGACGCAGAAGATGCTCGATCGATCGGCAATCCCGTGCATGGGGTGCATCAGAATGCAGGGGAGCGGGGGAATCCAGGGAATAGCTCATGCCCTCTCGTGCGCTAAGGTGTGTTGCAATTATTCAACACTTGCCAGATTTTGCCAAATTGTTTAAGGTTTCACCAGCTTTGGGGCATTTTTCATCCCTATTGTCACCGGCCAGGGGGCTCGATAACCCTATAATTAAAAGCTCTAAAATAAAGTCTTAAAAAGCCTCGTTCAAGCCCCGTTAAAACCATTGAAAGCCCGCCATCCAAGAGCCGTTATGTCGAAATCGCCCATCCATGCCGATTCTGCCTATGGTTTAATTCCCGTTTGGTCTCCCTTGGCCACCGCCGCGCCATCGGAACATCGGTACCTGCTCATCCTGCACCAAAAGGGCCATTGGGCATTCCCGAAAGGCCACCAAGAGCCAGGAGAAACAGCCCTAGAAACGGCTCTGCGAGAGGTGCAAGAGGAAACGGGCTTAACGGATTTTGAGGTGATCCGCGATCGTTCTTTTCAGGAATATTATGAATTTCAATCCCCCCAGGGCTACCCGATCGCCAAAACCGTGACCTATTTTGTGGCCCTTTTACCCCCGTCCCAGGAGCCGCCCCAGATTACGGTGCAATGGGCAGAGGTGTCCGATTTTTGCTGGTGCTCCTACGGGGAAGCCCTCGATCGGATTACCTTTGACGCAAACCGCCAGGTTTTGAGGGACTGCGAGGTGTTTTTAAAAAGTCTGCCCCTGTCCTAACCCCCTTGGTCAGCTTGGTCAGGGAGAAAACCGGAAAACTGGAGTCGAGTGAGTTGGCTGAACTCAGCGGTTTTGCCCCAGTGGGTGTTGTGGCTCACGCCTGGGATGACCCTCAACTGCGATCGAGGACAACGATCGGCCATGGTTTGGTTCAGGGCCACAAACTTATGATCCCAAGCCCCAACCACAAAGGTAATCGGTAAAGTATTCTGGGTTAAGTCTGCCCAGAGGGAAGGTTGAGCCCCCAACCCCAAATAGCGCAAGGATTGAGCCAGACGTTGAGGATTGCCCCTTTGCCGCTGTTGCAGCAGGAGGGGATAGTGGGGATGCTCCGGTAGCCCTTTAAAAATCGGATTGTTATACCACTGCTCTAGAAACTGCTGAAATCCTTTTGGATCCAAGCGCTCTAATAACTCTGCCCGATCGTAATCTTGCTGTAACCGGGCCGATCGTTCCGTTGAGGTTTCTAATCCCGGAGAAGCAGATTCTAATAAGCCGCCCCCAAAGATCTGCGGGTATTTCAGCAACAGATATAACCCCACCCGACCGCCCAGGGAATAGCCCACCAAGCCAACTTTCGCCAGAGATCCCCTTTGCTCTTGGAGTTGAGCCAGACCGTTGACAATTCCCTCAGCCGTAGACTCCATGCCATAGACCAGGGCCAGAGATTCCGACCAATCCCGCAGAACGATCGTTTCGCCGTGACCAGGTAAATCCAGAGCAACACAGAAAAAATCCCCTTGGAGCCTGTCCATCACCGGAGCAAACTCAAAACGATCGCCTAGGAACCCGTGGAGGAACAAGAGCCAAGGCTGGCGGGGATCCCCCTGGGCAAAGACGCGAAACCGATAGGGATCGATCGTGATCTGATCAGAAAAGGCTTGAGAAACAGTCACAGACTTAAAATCCTTAGGGTTTGCGATAGACTAGCACTCAGAGGAAGTAAGCGAGGCAGTTGCGGATCAGGATTTCTTGATCTGAGGAAAGTCCGGGCTCCCGAAAAACCAGACTTGCTGGGTAACGCCCAGTGCGCGTGAGCGTGAGGATAGTGCCACAGAAAGATACCGCCCTTTAAGAAGTGATGAGTTGCGAGTGTTGAGTGATGAGTTTATTCAAAACTTAAACTCAAAACTTAAAACTCAAAACTCAAAATTTCCAGAGGGGTAAGGGTGCAAAGGTGCGGTAAGAGCGCACCAGCAACATCGAGAGGTGTTGGCTCGGTAAACCCCGGTGGGGAGCAAGGTCGGAGGGGAAAGGGTTGGTTTTTTTCCCACCCCGTGCAAGGAGCGATCGTTCTTCGGAATGGCATTCTTGTGGTGTACCGCAAGAGGTTGTTGGTAACAGCAATCCCAGATAGATAACTGCCCTTAGTTCCCCCGTGGAGCTAAAGAACAGAACCCGGCTTATGTCTAACTTCCTCTTTGAAATGGAAAGTGATTCGTGAGAAGTGATCAGTGAGAAGTGAGAAGTGGCAAGTGATCAGTGACCAGTGGTAAGTGAACAGTAACAAGTTCAAGCCCCCTTTTTCCCTTACCCACACTAAACTATTCAAACCATTCCCCCATTCCCTATTCCCTATTCCCTACCCCCTATTCCCCATTCCCTACCCCCTATTCCCCATTCCCTATTCCCTATTCCCTAAAAAAAAACCGCTCCATGCCCCAACTCATCCAGTACCTTTGTCCTTCCTGGCGTTTGAGCCTCTATGGTCGCCCGTCTGCCCTCTCCCGTTGGAGCGATCGTCCCGTGATTCAATACGATCGGGCCCAGTTATTGCGTCTGAATGTGGAGGAAGATTCGACGGAAAGGCTGGTGTGGGAAGGGACGACCCAAGAGTTACAGGATTTACAGGATATTCTGCAAAACTATGTTCAGGATCTGCTTCAACGATCGCATCAGGCCTTTGTGGCCGCAGAATCCCCAGAACTGAGGGCGGAACGGGTAGGACAGTTCCATAGGACTCTAAATCCAGACCTAAATCCAGAGCTAAATCCAGAGCTAAGCCCAAATCCAGAGCTTGCGGAATCGGGAGTGGAGATCAGCCTGGCCCCAGAAATCCCCGAAACCCAGACCCAGGAAGCTAGTCCAGAGGTTGAACCCCTGCCCCTCATGCGCCTGGAAGCGGTGGGAACCCTCGGCCATTCTCTGTTTTTGCCCCCCGATATTACCCTGTCTCTCTCGACCTTAGAGTGCTTTGATCTGGCGGAAATCCTCGATCAGTGGCAGACCGAAACCCTAAACTTACCCGACCTGCCCCAGGAACCCCCGGCCAGAGTTTCCCCGTGGCTCAAAACCGCTGCCCTGATCCTCGTGACCGTGGGGGTTTCCAGTTCCGTGTCCGTAGTGGGGCTGAAATGGTGGCAGCAGCAAGAGAGTGAAGTAGCTCAATCCCAGGCAACCTCTGCCGATCTGACCCTAGAAAACCTTGCCCCCTTACCGGGTTTAGAAGGGGCTATCCCCTATACCCCCGTGCCCCGCCTACCTTCGGAATTTTATGGCCCCCCCGCCCCCGGCCAGCCCGATGTTTCCCTAGGGCTAGAAATTCAAGGGGAAACCCCCTTACCCAGTGGCAGTTTTGCGGGGATCTCCATGCCGCCGCCCCCAGATTTTTCCACCCTGCCTCCACCCCCCCCGGCCTATAGTTCTGCCAGTGGAGAATCCTATCCCACCTATGGCCCAGAGCCGATCTACACAGAACCTGCGGGCACCTATGAGGATTATGGCTACAACGACTATGGGGAGCAAAATGCAGATACCATTGCCAGCTTACCCCCTGCTCCCGAACTCAGTCGATCGGCCCGATCGGAAGTACCCATTAGCCCTGCCGCAGCCCCGGCTCTAGAGTCTGCTCCTGCTTTAGGAATAGATGGGGGGGCAAATTCAGGGACAGATAATACTGTGCGAATTGGCGAAATTGCGGGTTATTTTCAGGGACAGTGGCAACCGCCGAAAAATTTAACCGGTGCTTTAGAATATCAACTCTTGATCGGCGCTGATGGCACCCTCCAAGCCATTACCCCCCTCAGCGATCGGGCCGGTAATTTCTTAGATCGCACGGGCATCCCCCTCCTCGGAGAGCCGATCGCCTCCCCAGGATCAGACTTGTTGGTAACGATCGTTTTCTATCCCCAAGGGGGAGTAGATGTGTTTTAAGTTTTAGAATAGCTTGCCCTTAAACGTTTTCACCCAGGATTCGATCGACCATGTTTCAGTCTCGTAAGGTTTTATTTGGGGGTCTGTGGCTCGGATTTTTGCTCTATGCCATCCTCCTTGCGCCCCCCGATGCTCCCGATACCCTCACCCTGATTCAACGCCTCTCCGCCGGGGACTGGGAAGGACTCAACCCCTTGATTATTGCCTTGTTTAACCTCATGGGCATTTGGCCCTTAGTCTATTGTGCCGTGCTGTTCGTCGATGGTCGAGGGCAACGAATCCCCGCCTGGCCCTTTGCGGTAGGTACCTTTGCTTTTGGGGCCTTTTTGCTCCTGCCCTATCTGGCCCTACGCCAACCTAACTCCACCTTTAAAGGTTCCAAAACGATCGCTTTACGGCTGTGGGATTCCCGGTGGTTGGCCTTAAGTTTTCTACTGGGAACGATCGTTTTAATGGGCTATGGACTAGGCTTAGGCATTAGCGGCGGCTGGTGGGGCGATTTTGTCCAGCAGTGGCAAACCTCCCGATTTATTCATGTTATGAGCCTCGATTTTTGCCTGTTGACCCTGCTCTTTCCCGTTCTCATTGAAGACGATCGGCTCCGTCGGGGCGTAAAACGCCGGGATCCATTGTGGGGACTGTGCTTACTGCCCTTAGTGGGAGCTTGTTTGTACCTGGTATTCCGGCCTAGCTT
>DALYGI010000249.1:4789-6656 GCA_031971595.1 Prochlorotrichaceae cyanobacterium CTOTU29312 | reverse complement strand
CGGGGCTTCTGTGTCTTTGTAGTGAAATTCCAGGTTATAAAGTCCGCATTCCTAAATTAAACCTATATTCTAAATCCCATACTTTAAACCCCATATCTTAAACAAAGAGATCTGTTTCCTGTTGAAGTAGGTTCATTTCTGTGACTAATGCCTGTAACTGATCAATTTGATTGAGATCCGCCAAGTTTGCAGTTTGTAAATGATTTTGAAGCCGTTGTAAAACCCCCGCTAGTTCTTCAATGAGGGCAGAAAGATTATGAATTTGAGATTGGCGATCGTTTTGGTTCGTATTCATTAAGTTCAGATTTCGCTCAAGGCTTTCTTCTAGCCGTTCCAAGGATTGTAAGGTACTTCCCGATGCTTTGAGCTTTTCCGATCGTACTTTTTTAAGTTTTTGTTGTAAGGTATCCCGATCTAAAAGGGACTGGGTTTGGGGTAATTTTAGGGCTAGATCTTCTACTTTTTGGGGCAAAGCGATTGCCAGGTCACAGCCATACTGAACAGCGGCCAAAATCTCCATAGACAGGGGGGATAATTGTTCTTGGCGCAGGAGCAGGTTAGCTTGATTTAATAAGGTTTGGGCCTGGTGTTGTAATTGCTTTGCCTCCCCCCTTATCCCTTCTAGTTCCGACTGCACTTGACGCAACAGCATTTTTTCCGGGGTAGGTTCCTGCTCTTGTCGCCAATAGGACACCGCGATCGAAGAGCCTAAAGCCAATGGAACAACCATCAGACTGGGCAAGGCAACTAATCGACTGCCCACAAAAAGCAAAGCCCCTCCGATCGTCATAGCGAGGGGGTAGGAAAAGGGGTTAACCAGTTTGAAGGACATAGGAATTAGGAATAGGGAATGGGGAATAGGGAATGGGGAATGGGGAATTAGGGATTGGGAGTTGGGAGTGGGGAATGGGGAATGGGGAATGGGGAATTAGGGATTGGGAATTAGGGATTGGGAATGGGGAATTGGGAGTTGGAATGTTGGAATTGGGAGTTGGAATTAGGAATAAGCTGTTGAGCATCTCAACGATCGTCTTGTGGTGAGGGCTTCAGCCCTTAAAACGTGCAGCTTAAATACCGATCAGGGGAGGGCTATTGATGGGGAATAGGTATACCCCCATTCTCCGTTCCCTATTTTACCCCTACCTCCTAACCCCTAATTCTCAATTCTCAATTCTCAATTTTTAATTCTCAATTCTCCATTAACCTACCATAGATTTTTAGAGGTGAAGCTTTGTAGCTTTGTAGCCGATCGCTTAGACTTAGGGGCTTAGGGGGCTGGGGGCTTGTATAATACTCACGAAACCCGAAGCACCTGCTTCCCTTGGGGTAGCCTACTGCGGTCTTCATCGACGGGTAGAGATCCCGTGTGATGTCTACAGTCATCACTCCTCGTATCTGTGAATTGCATGGCTCATCATAACCTAGAGCGAAGAGCGAAGACACCTAGCGTTAACCCATATAGAGTTAACAGACGAGGAACTGGATCAACTCATTCAAGGAGTATTACCCCCTATGGCTGAAACCGAATCGGCTTTAATTAACCTGAAAAGCTTATCAGATGATGATTTAAATAATCTCATTAATAGTATTCAGGAAGAACAGCATCATCGCAAATGGCAGCGCATTCAAGAGGTGTTAGCGCAATATTTTTTTCCTTTGTCAATCCCAGATTTACACCGGGTTCAAGATTTAATTAGTGCGGAAATTCAGAAGCGGAAAGGTTCTCCCCTGGGCTATGAGGCCAGTAGGGCTGAAAAAGATATGCTGACGGGGCAATTTGGCTCAGATTGGACGGGTTCGGAGTGGACTAAACGATCGGCCTCGGCTACGGAGGTGGATACGATCGATGTGGAGGTGTCTAGCTAGG
>DALYGI010000249.1:0-4689 GCA_031971595.1 Prochlorotrichaceae cyanobacterium CTOTU29312 | reverse complement strand
CTGCCGTGGCCAAGGTTACGGTAGGTAAACATTTCCTTGATCATGCGGCTGGCGATGACTTCGGTGCCGAGGTTGCCGCCGGTCATGACAAATACGATGTCAAAGATTTTGAGGACGGCCACGACAACGGTGGTGATGACGACCCAAACCGTGGGACGAATGAGGGGAAAGGTGATGCGCCAAAACAGTTGCCATTCATTTGCTCCGTCTAACCGGGCGGCTTCCGTAATTTCTGGGGGGACGGCTTTCACGGCGGCGGAGAGAATGACTAAACAAAATCCCGTTTGTAGCCAGATCATAATTAAAATGAGGGCAAAGGTATTGAGGGGACGCTCCACCAGCCAGCCCACGGGCTCTGCTTCTAGGGCGGTAACGATGCCATTAAATAAGCCGATCTGGGGGCTGCCCGCCGGACGAAAGGCATAGACAAATTTCCAAATGATGCTTGCTCCCACAAAGGAGATGGCCATGGGCAGAAAAATTAAACTTTTGATCCCGGTCTCATAGGGTAATCGATCGACTAGAATAGCCAAGAGTAACCCTAAGCTGACACTGATCACCGTAACGCAGAGGAGCCATAACAAATTATTCTGAAAGGCCAACAATAAATTCCGATCGCTAAAGGCAAATTGATAGTTACTCAAACCCACAAAGTTTTGAGAACGGGCATCCAAAAAGCTAATATATAACGTCCAAAATGTAGGAAAAATCAAATATACTGCCAGTACCCCTAAGGCCGGACTTAGGTATACCCAGGGGAGCAAGCGATGATTCCAGGGTGTGGGTAGCTGACTACATAAGCCGTTGAGTCCCCAGAGGATTCCAATGACTGCGCCACATCCCCCTAGAATGGCGATCGTTGCTGAACCTAAAGCAGATAAACTAAAGTCCTGTAATGCTGTCATAAATCTCCTCGATAACGCCTATGAATCCGATCGTTGGGATCCACGCTTTCCGTCACGGTGCCGGTACCTCTACCCTAACGGCTTATCTAGCCTTGATGTTGGCCCAGCAAGGTCGGCGGGTGGCAGCGATCGAGGTACAGTGTCCCAGTATTTTACGGGAAGCAAGGGATCTGCGCCTGCCCAACTACTTAAATGTTAGTCCTCCCTCGGACATTTTACCGTTTCACCTGAGTTACCAAAATTCCTATCGGGCCATTCCCGTACCTACCGGTGCCACAGGGTTAGGGCATATTGATTTAATTACCTTTTCCGCATCGGTTACCCAGCATTGGACGTTGGAAGGGTGTAGCCAACTCTTCGGCAAAATTCTTCAGGAATTGGATGTGGATTACTTGCTCATTGACTTGCCCCCCGGCATGAATGAGTTTTCCCTGATGATGTTTGGCATTGTGGATACCCTGCTGGTTCATCTCTGCCCAGAGCAGGGCGATTTTCAGGGAACGGCGGTGATCACAGATGTGGCTAAACGCCTGCAAGTGCCCCAACTTGCGGTTCTCCTCAATCAAGTTCCCGATATTTTTGACCCCGTATCCCTCCATAAGCAAATCGAGGATCTCTTTCAACTGCCCCTGATTGGGTATCTGCCCTTTATGACGGAAGTGCGTTTGGGGCTACCCTACCAAATTTTTCCGGCGTTCAAACGGAGGGACAATTTTCGATCGGCCTTGGATAGAATTGCCCTACGGCTACAAACCTTAGAAGATCAAACCTTTGGGGTTGGGATAAATCTGGAGGATCCCGCAGTGCCTGATCATCAGGTGACCTTGCTGGATATCTTGATGCTTCCCGATGCGGAACGCCAACTCACCAACTGGCTGATCTATCGGGGGCCTGTGGAGGCAGCGGATGTAGCCCAGCATTTAAGCACCTCTGTTTCCGTAGCCCTCACGGTTTTAGAGAAGTTATTAGCCCAAGGCCTGATCGAGAAAGTAACGGAGGAGGACAAAACCTATTACCGATCGACGATCGAGCCTCCCAGTGCCTAGGGACTACCCGCGAGCAGTCCCGTTTTAATCTCCTGACAGTTCCGTGGGGTGGGTATGCCTAATCAATGCCATCGTAGCGCCAAGGCACAGGATCCACCGCCTGACCATTCACGTATAGGCCCCAGTGGAGATGGGGCCCCGTTGAAGCCCCCGTGCTACCCACTCGCCCAATAACCTGACCCGCCGTCACAATTTGTCCTTCTTGCACATCGATCCGGCTGAGATGTAGGAAGATACTCAGGACTCCCTGACCGTGATCCAGACCTATGGTATTGCCATGCACCACAAAGCGATCGGCCCGGCCAATGAGGGACACGCGGCCAGTGGCCGGAGCAACCACCGGGGTTCCGGTTTCCGCAGCATAATCTACGCCACGGTGGTAATAATCTTCAGCAAATTCCCCAGCATAGTAGCGGCGTACTCCGTAGGGGGTGCTGACTTCTCCACTGGTGGGGCGTAAAAAAGTCCCAGACCAGAGTTTTCGGGGGGAGACAATTTGCTTGAAGGCATCCACCTGATCAAATTCATAGGGGTCTAAATCATCCCCATCAGTGAGCGGAATAGATAAATATTGGGTCGAAAACGATCGTTTTTGGAGGGAGATGGCATAGGGGCGCTCTTGGCCTTCCCCTTGCACACTGAGGATGTAACTCCCTGGTGGATCCAAGGGGGTTGTGGGGATCAAAGCCCGAAATTTCCGAGATTCCACGGGCAGAAGAGGATAATTTTTTTGTCCCCAGGTTAATACGGGGTTAGGATCCGTTGTTTCCACCGACACCACGATCGTTTCCCCCTGTTGCGGGCGGGTAGAACTCACCTGAACCGTTAAAGCCTGAACCAGCCCAGCCCACCCCATCGTTAGACCAAAGCAGATCCCAGAGCAAATCAATCCAGGGAACGATCGCAAAAGTACATTCAGGGAATAGGGCGCAGTGGTCTGGGACATAGGAAATTTTGAATTTTGTAACGTGAAGATCAATCTATCACCCTCTCTAAGGTAGAAAACTATTATAAACCTATTCTCAAGCTTCTGAATATAATTCAACAACAATGTGAAATTGATATTGATTAAGACGGCTATCAACTTAATCCGAAAAAACAGGTTGAGTGGATCTCGTAAGCACCTCTCTAATTTTAAGGTGAATTGCGACAAGACTCTTTTAGAAGAATAAGGTGACTAGAATGAGATTATAATGAAAGGTAAGCTACCTGCCGAAATTCTATGGTCACGATCGTTAGTCCCATCCCCACCTATTACGGAAAATACCTGGGATCAGAGTACGTTGAACGTACCGATTTATACGATAACAGAGGTATCTCGTTACCTGCGTATGTCACGGGCCACACTGAGCAATTGGCTGAGAGCTAAGTTTTGCTCTGCCTATACCCTACAAACGGGTAACAAATATCGTCCCCCCCTAATCCAACGTCCCATACCGGATTTGCCACAACTTTCCTTTATCAATCTGATCGAAGCTCATATTTTAAAGGTTATTCAGGAAAGCCAAAAAATTCCTTTATATCAAGTTCGTATCGCCTTAGACCACCTTACTGAAATCTTTGAAACCTCCCATCCACTGGTTCACCACTGCTTTAGGACACAAGGGGCGGCTCGGTTTGTTGATTTTATTGCTCTAAAGCAGAAAGATAGCAAGAAAATGTTAGAGATTTTAGATCAGTTATTAACCCGTATCGAGTGGGATCAGAATAAAGCTATCGTTAGATTTTTCCCGTTTGTGGGAAATAATAATTTATGGGATGATTCTCAAAAAATTATCACGATCGCTCCTCAGGTTTCTTTTGGAAAACCAACTATTACCGGAACCGGCATTCCTACGGAAGTTATTTTTGACTTTTATCAAGCGGGTGATTCCATTGAGACGATCGCAACAGAATATAACTGCTCTCCAGACATAATCAAGGGGGTTATTCAGTTTGAGAATAGGCAATACAAAAATCACCGGGCTTCTGCATGACATCAACTTATATCTATTTTATCGATAGAGCATTAAGTGAGTCTGTGGGTTATGCTCTGCAAAAGGCGGGAAGAATGGTTGAATTTCATAAGGATCATTTTCCCTCAGATTGTCCCGACACAATTTGGCTGCCAGAGGTAGGGAAAAAAGGTTGGATCGTTCTTACAAAGGATAAGAGAATTGCTCATAATCCAGAGGAAATTACCTTAATTGCGAAGGGAAACGTTCGAGCATTTATTCTGACTGCTGGCAATGTTAAACTCATACAAACGATCGACCCTCAAAGCAACGCAGCACGGTTTAGCAGTTATTAGCACCCCCATGACCAGACCTACCATTCTCCAGCCTGGACAGTCCTAGTATTGTAACGAGCATGGCAGGAATCGAACCTGCGACACCCAGAACCGGAATCTGGTGCTCTATCCCCTGAGCTACATGCCCTTAGCTGTAAATTCAGCCTTAGAGATATGATTCTAGCATTCTTTTGGACTTTCGCAACTCTTTGCACCTTATGATCAGGACTGATCTGTCTAACCTCCCTGGACTGCAAGCTTTTTTGCGCCACTGTAACCAACGATCGCTGCAATCGGGTTGGTTTGCCTATCCCTCTGAAGGGGCTTGTGAACCCTTGAATCCGACTCCCCTCCCTTTAAACGATCGGGGTCACATTGCTTGGGAAAAGGGGCGATCGGTGCTGTGGCTGGGGCAGGATGTGGTGATCCCGGAGACGTGGAATGGTTACCCGTTGCGGGGGCTGACGGC
>DALYGI010000248.1:0-6670 GCA_031971595.1 Prochlorotrichaceae cyanobacterium CTOTU29312 | reverse complement strand
CCCGTGGTGCCAACTCCTGCGGTTTCTAAAACCACTTCATCAAAGGCACTGCTGAGGAAGGTATGAATTTTTTGTTCTTCCGCTAAACGACAGGCGGCTTCGTCGGTGTCAATAATCACCACGGATTCATCCCGATCCTGAAAGAGGCGGGCCACCAGACGGCTGAGGGGATTTGAGCCCACAATCACCACCCCGGAGGCTTGATCGGAGGTAATGCCTAGGGCTTTGGCAATGAGGCGGGCGGTTAACCCTTGCAAAAAGACGGTGAGAATGATCGTTAAAAAGACGAGGGCTTTAATGGCATCGCCGCCGCTGATGCCTCGCTCCGTGAGCAAAATGGCAAACAGGGAAGCGACGGAGGCGGACACAATCCCCCTGGGGGCAACCCAGCCCATAAAGAGTTTTTGTCGCCAGTGGAGCCGACTGTTCCAGGTGCAGATCCAGACATTGAGGGGACGCACCACAAACATCAAGATCAGGACGGTGAACAGTCCCCCCCAGCCCAGGGCGAGCAAACTGGCGAGGGAGAGGTCGGCGGCTAGCAAAATGAAGAGGACGGAAATGGCCAGGAGGGTCAGTTGTCCTTTGAAACGGCGGAGGAGGCGTTCTTCTGGCAGGGCGGAGGCCCGCAGGGTTAACCCCGACATGACGGTAGCCATTAGACCGGCTTCGCTGCGTACTGTTTGGGCGAGGACAAAAAGACCGAGCATTCCTGCTAAGACCACCAGGTTTTTGAGATCTTCCGCCATGAAGTTGGCCCGGCGCAAAAAGGCCCCCAAAAGCCAGCCCCCGGTAAGCCCAATAATGCTGCCAATGCTCAGGCGCAGGGTTAAGCCGGTTAAGACAGTGAGGGGTGCGGAGGAACTTCCCCCGTTGAGGATCAGATCCAGGACTACCACCGCCAGAATGGCCCCCACGGGATCAATTAAGACCCCTTCCCCTTCCAGGAGGGTGGAGACTTGGCGATCGACTTTGACCTGTTTGAGCAGGGGGCCAATGACGGTGGGGCCGGTGACCACAACGATCGAGGCGTAGAGAAAGGCGATGGGCCAGGGAAATTCACTGAGCCAATGGGCGGCCATGCCCCCTCCCAAGAGGGTAATCATCGTGCCGATCGTTACTAAGTTGCGTAAACTGCCGGAAACCTTGCCTAAATCCCGCAGTTCTAAACTCAGGCCCCCCTCAAATAAAATGAGGGCTACGGACATCCCCACAATCACTTCTAGACCTGTGCCTAGGAGGGACGGTCGAATAATTTCCAAACCATCTCGCCCCAAAATCATCCCGAAGGACAGGAGAAAAACAATGCTGGGAACTTTGAAAAATTCTGCACAAACCTGGGCTCCGATTCCAGCCACGATCGCAATGACCATGAGCAAGGTAATTTCAAAGCTGGCATCCATAGGGCTTTCCTGAATTCACTTGACGGGACAATTCAAACCGTGGACTGCTGGTTCATCCCCCCGGAAAGGGCAGAAGGAACAACAAGGTTGAAGGTCGAGCGAGAATGACCAGGGTTAAGGTCTTAAGGTCTTAAGAAAATCTTACTATACTCCACTGGGCTACGAATTTGCAGACTAAGAGGGCCGATCGGCGCTATGGTTGAGGTGAAATTGATAACTGAACTGCCCCACTGAAGCCCTATCATCTAGTTATTGAAGCCCATTTAAGCGCCCCAAACTTTACTGATAATACCAAAATAAAGGGGAATACCAATGATGATGTTAAAGGGAAAGGTGAGGGCTAAGGCCATGGAAATGTATAAGCTAGGATTAGCTTCCGGGACACTCATCCGCATGGTGGCGGGTACGGCAATATAGGAGGCACTGGCACACAAAACAGCAAACAACAGGGCATCTGCTTGAGACATTTGCAAGACATAGGCCAGACCAATACCAATAAGGGCATTGAACACCGGCATAAACACCGAAAAACTAATAAGAAAGGAGCCGCTTTGTTGGAGATCGTGAATGCGGCGGGCCGCCACTAAACCCATGTCCAAGAGGAAAAAGGTCAGCATGCCATAAAACATATCTCCGGTAAAGGTTTTTAAGCTGTCCCACCCCTGTTGACTGGTGACCAATCCCACAAACAAACTGCCTAATAGTAGAAAGACATAGCCATTCAAAAAGGCTTCCCGTAGGACTTCTGACCAGGAAAATTGACTATTCGATTCATCGCCCTGATCTCGGCTGACAAAAATACGCACTAAGACAATGCCCACAATAATCGCCGGGGATTCCATCAGGGCTAGGGCGGCTACCATGTGCCCCCCGTAGGTTAAATCCTGTTGATCTAAAAAGGAGGTGGCGGTAATAAAGGTGACCGCGCTAATGGATCCGTAGGCAGCGGCGATCGCTGCGGCGTTGTAGGTATCTAGCCTAATTCTTAAAATAAAAAATGAATAAATGGGCACAACCATGGCCATGAAAATAGCGGTGGCCAACACTAACCCAATGGTGAGATTAATACCCGTTTCATGGATTTCATGGCCACCCTTAAAGCCAATGGCAAAGAGTAAATATAAAGAGAATAATTTAGGCAGGGGTTGGGGAATGTCTAGATCGGACTTGAGAAACACCGCCATCATGCCAATAAAGAAAAAGAGAACGGGCGGATTGAGGATGTTAGAAAGGATAAGACTGGCGTTCAAAGTGTATAAAGTGTATAAAGTTTGAAAAGTTTAAGGTTGGAAGTTTTGACAAGTTTGAAAAAACTTAAGCGTTCCTAGAAACTAGAAGCTGTCAACTGTCAACTAGAAACTAGAAGCTGTCAACTAGAAACTAGAAGCTGTCAACTAGAAACTAGAAGCTGTCAACTGTCAACTAGAAACTAAAAACTAGAAACTAGAAACTAAAAACTTGCGTATATCTGCAAGAAGAATTGAGATAAGATAACACAGATGCCCTCAAGATTACAGCCTGGGAAGAAATCAATAGAAAGACTTAAGGTTCTAACCTTGACCTGCCCTTGACATTGGAGAATTTTTAACTATGGATTTACTGAAACGAATTGAAATTATTGCGGATGAACAGGAAATGCATCGCATTCTCACCGGATTAGAGGGGGTGGGGGTTCCTGGCTATACGGTGATTCATAATGTGACGGGCAAAACCCCTAGGGCCACCATGGCGGATGATTTGCCCATATCGGGACTGGGGAATGTGTATGTGCTTTGTTTTTGTTCGGAGCCGATCGCGGAGAAAGTAACGATCGTTATTGTCCCGATTTTGCGTAAATTCGGTGGAGTATGTTACATATCCGATGTCGTCAGGGTTCGGTAATCGATTCTGTAATCTGTCATTACTATCCACTAGACCCCCCTAACTGTTATGAGGATTGTTCGCTACATTTCAGTCTTCACCTATTTTTGTGCCACGCTCATTGCCCTCATTGGCGTGATGGTCATCATTGGTTGGTACGCCCATATTGTTCCCCTCATTCAGGTTTATCCGGCCTGGGTTCCCATGCAGTTTAATACGGCTTTGGGATTTATTGGGGTGGGGCTGGCTCTCCTGAGTTTGCAATGCCGATATACCACCCCAACCAAGGTGCTAGCCCTCCTGACCCTGATTTTGGGCGGGTTAACCCTCAGTGAGTACCTCATGGGGATGTCCTGGGGCATCGATGAACTGTTCATGAAGCATTACATTACGGTCAATACCATGTCCCCTGGCCGCATGGCTCCAAATACGGCCCTTTGTTTTACCTTGACGGGTCTGGGGTTAGTGATGCTAATTCAACGTCGTTTCGATCGGGGACTGCCGGGGGCGGCCATAGTAGGGGCGTTGATCATGGGGTTGGGGACGGTGGCGTTTGTGGGGTATATCAGCCAGGTGGAAGCGGCCTATGGGTGGGGACAGTGGACTCGGATGGCCATCCACACGGCGATCGGTTTCATGATAGTGGGCCTCACGATCGTCTTGCAGGAACAACAGGCTCAGTTGAAGTCCAGTTACCGATCTCCTCCCTTTTTGTGGAGTTGGGTGGTGGGCATTCTGGGGATTACGGTGACGGTGGCTTTTTGGCAAGCCTTGTACACCCCCCCCCAGGTCATCGATCAATTGCAGCTAGAAGACTATCAGTGCGACCTGGTGTGGATGCCTACGGGGGTCTTGATTTTTGGCTTAATCTTTTCCCTGATGTTGGCCATTACGGTTTGGTTTGCGGGGCAGTTTCAAACCCAAATTTTTACGCTCCAACAGGCACAGGTCAAAATCCTTGAACTGAACGAACAGTTAGAGCAGATGTGTTATATCGACGGTCTAACGGGGATTGCCAACCGGCGGATGTTTGATATGACTGCTGAACGGGAGTTGCACCGCGCCTATCGGAATCAAACGCCTATTGCTCTGATTGTCTTTGATATTGATTATTTCAAAGCCTATAACGACTGCTACGGACACCTGCAAGGGGATGATTGTTTGCGTCAGGTGGCCCAAGTGATCCAAACCATGGCCCGTCGCTCCACAGATTTAGCCGCCCGTTATGGCGGAGAAGAGTTTGTCTTGCTGCTACCGGAAGCGGATGTGGAGGCGGGGAAAACGATCGCCGATGATGTGCTCTATGCCCTCAAAGCACTCCAAATTCCCCATGAACGATCGCCCATCAGTGAATGGGTTAGTATCAGTGGAGGTTTAGCAGCGGGCGTTCCCAGTTTGAGTGCTACGGCGGCGGATTTATTTATCCAAGCGGATCAGGCCCTTTACCAAGCCAAACAGCAGGGCCGCAACCGAGTAATCGCCCACGCTTTTCAGGCTCCTCTGCCTTGATTTGCCATAGACCAGATATTCCGACCATAATAGCCAGAAAATATATTGCCATCTCGCCAGAATAGGATCGGCAAAACGCCAAAACGCCAGAATGTTACAACAACAAAAGCAACAAAAGATGCCCGCTTGATTATGGGGATTGCCCGCTACCTCTCAGCCCTGACGCTTCTCGGTGCCCTCCTGACTACGGCCTTGGGAGGGGTGGTGATGGTGGGGTGGTATGCCCATTTGATCCCGCTGATTCAAGTTCATCCCAACTGGGTTCCCATGCAGTTTAATACGGCTTTGGGGTTTGCTCAGCTAGGTCTAGCCCTGTTCAGTATTCATTTTCGGTATTCAACCCTCACCAAGGTATTAGCGATCGTTGTGGTGATTTTAGGGGGGTTAACCCTGAGTCAATATCTCACTGGGCTGTCTTTGGGCATCGATCAACTATTTATGGAGCATTACATTACGACCAGAACCATTTCCCCCGGTCGTATGGCCCCAAACAGTGCCCTTTGCTTTCTTTTGAGCGGGATCGGCCTGTTAATGCTCGTGCAACGTCGTTTCGATCGGGGACTGCCGGGGGCGGCCATAGTAGGGGCGCTAATTACGGGGTTGGGGACGGTGGCGCTGTTGGGCTATATCAGTCAGGTGGAAGCGGCCTATGGTTGGGGACGGTGGACTCGCATGGCCATTCATACCGCCATCGGGTTTATTGTGGTGGGTAACGATCGTCTTGCAGGCGCAACGGCTTCAGGTCAACCGTAACTATCGCCCTCCTGCCTTTATGTGGAGTTGGGTGGTGGGCATTACGGGCACAACGGTAACGGTGGCCTTTTGGCAAGCCCTCTTTTCTGATCCGGTCTTCAGGCTAGGTACGCTAGACAGAGACAGAGCTTTATTAGCCAAAACTTTATTAGACAGGGCTTTAAACGATCGTATTGACTATCTGGGTTGGGTTCCCTTCGGAGTCTTAGTTTTGGGGTTAGCCTCTTCTCTTACCTTGTCCATTACGGTCTGGTTTGTGGGCCAGTTCAAAGCCCAGATCCTAGCCCTACAAGCAGCCCAGGTTAAAATTCTGGAACTTAATGAACAGTTAGAGCAGATTTCCTACACCGATAGCCTAACGGGGATTGCCAACCGACGCAGGTTTGACCTCGTGGCAGAGCGGGAACTCTCCCATGCTCGTCTCCATCAAACCTATCTGGCGTTTATTGTGTTGGATATTGATTACTTCAAAATCTACAACGACTGCCATGGCCACCTCCGGGGGGATGAGTATCTGCGCCAAGTGGCCCAGGTTATCCAGTCTAGCTGCTGTCGCTCTACCTCTTTAGTGGCTCGTTACGGCGGTGAAGAATTTATTATTCTGCTCCCAGATGCGGATCTGGCAACGGGTCAGGAAATAGCAGAGCGGATCCTTGCGGATCTCAAGCGATTACGGTTACCCCACCCCCAGTCCCCCGTGAGTAGATGGATCACCCTGAGTGCCGGTGTCACAGCCACCATCCCGGATGAAGAAACCACCGTGGATGCTCTGTTTACCCACGCGGATCAGGCCCTCTATCACGCCAAGGCTCAAGGACGGGCCAGGGTTGTGGCTCAGGCATTTACGATCGCAACTAGATTTGCTAGGGAACAGCCAACCCACCCCTAGCCCCTCCCAGGAGGGGGACTGGAATAAACTTCTCCTAGCCTTCCAGGAGGGGAACCGGAATAAACTTCTTCTAGCCTTCCAGGAGGGGAATCGGAATAAACTTCTCCTAGCCCCTCCCAGGAGGGGAACCGGAATAAACCTCTCCTAGCCCTTCCCAGGAGGGGAATCGGAATAAACTTCTCCTAGCCCCTCCCAGGAGGGGGACTGGAATAAAATCCCTTAGGAATGCGGACTTTATAACCTGGAATTTCACTAC